>CAMBUC010000035.1 GCA_945871045.1 uncultured bacterium | reverse complement strand
GTTCATCTGTCTCACCGACACAAACCTCCATCCCCGCATGACGAAGTACTTCGTATGCCTGAATGTAGGTTGGATCTTCCATAAGGACGGTACGTCCGCTGCCTAAGATCTGCGTAAGCAGCAGCAATAAATATTCATTACCGGCGCCAACCAATATCTGTTCCGGCGTGCAGTTCACCCCTCTGGCGTGATACAGATAGTTTGCGATGGTCTCCCGCAATCCCTGATCTCCCGCCGCCTCTCTTGCCACAAGAACGTCCCGGGTCACATCCATGACTTCCCGGTTCCTTTTTTTCCAATTGTTATATGGAAAATTCGCCGGATCGACTGCAAAGGGCGAAAAGTCTGCGATCAGTTTGTATTTTGTTTTAGGTTCTTCTTTGCAATCCGCTTTTTTTTCTGAAACCGCTGTGCCTAAAAGCAGGTCACTCAGGTCGCACACGAAAAAACCACTTCCTGCTCTTGCCTGAATGTACCCTTCCGACACTAACTGCTCATATGCCAGATCAACGGTAAAACGGCTCACGTTCAAATTTGCTGCCAATAAACGAGTGGACGGTAATCTTTCCCCGCAGGGAATCTTACCGTCCGCAATGTCACGTTTGATCGACAGATAGATCTGCTCATACATCGGTGTTTTTCCGGACTGCAGATGTATCATCAATTCTTTCATAAATATTATCTTTTCTTTTCACGGATGATCTTAATGACCTCATCCTTTAAATCCAGTGCACGATCTTTGATGGTTCTGGGTGCACCGGAAGTCGTGAGCACCGAACCGATCAGTTTCGCTGCAACTTCCAGTTTGCCAAAATGGAATGCCATATATGCAAGAATATATTCCAATGTGGGCTGATTGAGGCCTGCAATGGGAAACATTTCGTTCATCATTGCCTGCTGGAAGCCCTCAAAGGCTGCCAGATAATGTTCTTCTGCCTGCTCGTGGCATGCCGCAGTCTCCTGATTACGAAGTTCTTCTATGGAAATCTGTTCTGCTTCTTTTTCCTTCTCGCGAAGCAGCCAGGCCATCAACAGATGCAGATAGGCCTTTTCCCCATTCTTTGCTAATTTTGCATCAGCACATCTCAGTGCAAGTTCATGCATGCGAAGTGCCTGATCATAACTATAACTGGAACATCCGCTACGATCTTCCGGAAGCACATGCACACACACCTGCTCTTTGATATTATTGATCTGTCTCGGTGAAAGATGCGAAAACGCACTGTTCAGTGCACTATATCCACAATTCGGACAGGAACAGATGCCATATTTGAGCGTATCAATATGCTCATAACGGGGGCGCAGATCTACGTCTGATTCCAAACGTCTGGCACGGCTGGATTTTAATGTTTTTGTTGTAAATGGTTGGTCGCATACGATACAGGTCATCTTGCGGTCAAAGATAAACTCCTCTTCTGTATGCTGAATTTCAGGCATCCCCATGTGATATCCTCCCTTTTTTATTCGGTTTTCGGAAGTTTAAAAGAACTCTTCAAAGAAACGATGCGGTTAAATACCGGTGCGCCCTCCTTCGAATCCTTATAATCTGCACAGAAAAATCCATTACGGACAAACTGGAAACTGTCAAACGCTTTCGCCTCAGCTAATGCAGGCTCCACATAACATGAATCCAAAACAGTCAGTGAATTGGGATTTAAGTTCAGACTTCCATCCTCGTTGTATACGCCAAGTTCCTCATCTACGATATTCTCGTACAGACGAACGGTTACTTTCTTTGCAGTGGGTGCTGCTACCCAATGGATCGTTCCCTTTACTTTTCGTCCATCCGGGCTGTTTCCTCCTTTTGAGGCAGGATCATACGTACAATGGATCTCTGTGATCTTGCCGTTCTCATCCTTCTTAAAATCCACACATTTCACAAAATATGCATTCATCAGACGCACTTCATTTCCGGGGAACATACGGAAATACTTCTTCGGGGGCTCCTCCATGAAATCCTCGCGCTCAATGTACAACTCTCTTGCAAAAGGCACCTGACGGCTGCCAAGTTCCTCATTTTCCTGATTGTTGGCAACGGTCAGCATCTCTACCTGATCTTCCGGATAATTATCGATGATCAGTTTGACCGGATCTAAGATCGCCATCATACGGGGACGTTTGCTCTTTAAATCCTCACGGATACAATACTCAAGGGCCGCATAATCAGCCGTGGAGTTTGCCTTGGAAACACCGCACATGTCCACAAACATGCGGATGGATTCCGGTGTAAATCCGCGTCTGCGAAGTCCTGAGATAGAAACCAGTCTCGGATCGTCCCATCCGTCCACAATGCCGTCCTCTACCAGTTTTTTAATATAACGCTTACCGGTAACGACATTTTTCAGATACATCTTTGCAAACTCGATCTGTTTGGGCGGTTTCTCATATTCCAGTTCCCGTACCACCCAGTCATAAAGCGGCCTGTGATCCTCAAACTCCAAGGTACACAAGGAATGGGTCACACCCTCGATGGCATCCTCGATGGGATGGGCAAAATCATACATCGGATAGATGCACCAGGTATCACCGGTATTGTGATGCGTCATATGTGCCACACGGTAAATGACCGGATCACGCATGTTCATATTCGGTGATGCCATATCGATCTTGGCGCGAAGCACCTTCGATCCATCCTCATACTTTCCGTCTTTCATATCTTCAAACAGGGCAAGATTCTCTTCGATGCTGCGGTTGCAGCTGGGATCCTGTTTGCCCGGTTCCTCAAGAGTTCCGCGATACTCGCGGATCTGCTCTGCAGAAAGGTCGGAAACATAGGCTTTTCCATTTTTGATCAGTTTGATAGCTGCCTCATACATCTGAGGGAAGTAATCAGATGCAAAAAAGAGACGGTCTTCCCAATCTGCTCCGAGCCACTTCACATCTGCCTGAATCGAATCTACGAACTCTGATCGCTCCTTTGTAGGATTCGTATCATCAAAACGCATGTTAAATTTTCCGCCATATTTCTGTGCCATTCCATAGTTTAAAAGAATAGACTTTGCATGTCCGATATGCAGATATCCGTTCGGTTCCGGCGGAAAACGGGTACACACGGCATCACATTTACCTTCTGCCAGATCCTCTTCGATGATCCGTTCAATAAAATTTTTGGAAACTGTTTCATTTTCCATTTCTATATCCTCCTCGCATTTTCGTTTTCCATACAAAAATGACCTCTTTTCAGTGTACCGAAAAAAGGTCATTCCGTCAATTGCTTTTCATAAATTCTATATTTATTAACTTCTCTTCACATGTTCATGGGTAAAGAGATGATCCTGACAATACTCCATATTTCCTTCACACTTTGAACAAAAACGAAACTCCAGACCCGGGTCATCCAGATCCGTGCGTCCGCAGATCGCACATTTGTGTTTGTAAAGTGCGCCGTCATTCCGACGCATCTTCGGCTGTTCCATCTGTGAACGGAACGCGCGTTTTCTCTTGATCTCAGAAGGCGACAAGCGTCTGTAATCCCTTGTAGTAAAGAAGAACAGAAGGAAATTCATCAGTGACATAACGATCACGATGCGTCCCGTCCAACCGGTCTGTAAGAAACTGACTCCGACTAACACTGCATAGAGAACAGCCAGCCATTTGATCTTTACCGGGATGATAAAATACAGCATCAACTGCATTTCGGGATAACATACTGCAAATGCCAAAAAGATCGACAGATTGATGTAGTATGTACTGACAGCATAACCCATCAGATACGCTTCCGCCACGCCAAATGCCCGCAGGATAAAAAATGTCACCATCACTCCAACTGCCGTAAACAGGATTCCACCGAAAATGTACGCATTATAGCGAAAGGTTCCCCAGGTGCGCTCCAAGGCAGTTCCCAGCTGATAGTACAAGAACATCATAATCAGATAAAAAAAGATATTTGAATAAGAGGGCGGCATAAATACCCATGTCACCAGACGCCAGATCTGTCCATGCATCACTTTCGCCGGATCAAGCATCAAAAACTCCAGGATCGGAACTTGTGTCATGCGTTCCATATAATAAAATACATAGCCGATGGCATAGGCACAGATCAGCCATTTACTCAGATCCCGGATCGCATAGCGTCCGAATTTTCTTTCCAGTTTATTTAAATAATTCATAGCGTTCTCCTTCTATCCAGATAAATCATTAGTATAGAAAGTTTGGTCTGATTTGTCAACTTGCGCATAGAATGTTTAGAAAATCTTTAGATTTGGTGCAGTTTTAAGTGTTGTTTTTTGTCTTTCGCTGTCATATAATGTACTTTGCTTTGTTAAGCAGCATACATTTAATAGGTAATTATAGAAAAGGATAAACGTATGAGTACAAATCTTTATAAGCTTGGTATCGATATCGGCTCCACAACCGTCAAAGTCGCATTGCTGGACGAAAAGGACGAATTGCTTTTTGCGGATTACAAACGCCATTTTGCCAATATCCGTGAGACATTGACAGACCTTTTGACCGCGGCAAGAACTGCCCATGGTGATCTGTCTGTGGCTCCCATGATCACAGGCTCCGGCGGTCTGACCCTTGCAAAACATTTGGACATCCCCTTTGTTCAGGAAGTCATCAGCGTTTCTACTGCCCTGACTCACTATGCCCCTCAGACGGACGTTGCCATCGAACTTGGCGGAGAGGACGCAAAGATCATTTATTTTGAAGGCGGAAACGTGGAACAGCGCATGAACGGTATCTGCGCAGGCGGCACCGGTTCCTTCATCGACCAGATGGCTTCCCTGATCCAGACAGATGCCGGCGGCCTGAATGAATATGCAAAAAACTATAAAGCGATCTATCCGATCGCAGCCCGCTGCGGTGTGTTTGCAAAGACAGACATTCAGCCTTTGATCAACGAAGGCGCTACCAAAGAGGATCTGTCTGCGTCTATTTTCCAGGCGGTTGTCAATCAGACCATCAGTGGACTTGCCTGCGGAAAACCGATCCGTGGCCATGTGGCATTTTTAGGCGGTCCTCTGCACTTTTTATCGGAACTCAAGGCTACGTTTATCCGCACATTAAAATTAGATGACGAACACACCATCGTCCCTGAAAATTCCCACTTGTTCGCAGCCATCGGGTCTGCGCTGAATTTCAGGGAAGACTGTGTGACTACCCTGGATGCGATCCTTGAAAAACTGTCTTCTGAAATACATATGGAATTTGAAGTGGCTCGTATGGAGCCCCTCTTTGAATCCCGGAAAGATTTTGACGCTTTTATGGAACGCCACAACAAGCATCAGGTACAGAAAGCAGAACTGTCTGCCTACAAGGGCAACTGTTACCTTGGTATTGATGCCGGAAGTACGACTACAAAGGTCGCCTTGGTAGGGGAAGACGGAAGCCTGTTGTATTCTTTTTACAGCAACAACAACGGAAGCCCACTGGCAACCGCGATCCGCTCCATCAAAGAGATCTATGAAAAACTGCCAAAAGATGCACAGATCGTATACGCCTGCTCTACCGGATACGGCGAGGCGCTGATCAAGGCAGCCCTCCAGTTGGATGAAGGCGAAGTCGAGACGGTTTCCCACTATTACGCAGCGGCTTTCTTCAATCCGCAGGTGGACTGTATTCTTGACATTGGTGGCCAGGATATGAAATGTATCAAGATCAAGAACCACACCGTTGACAGTGTCCAGTTAAATGAGGCCTGCTCTTCCGGATGCGGTTCCTTCATTGAGACTTTCGCAAAATCCTTAAATTACAGCGTACAGGATTTTGCCTCCGAGGCGCTGTTTGCCAAACATCCCATTGATCTTGGCACACGCTGTACTGTATTCATGAATTCAAAAGTAAAACAGGCTCAGAAAGAAGGTGCATCCGTAGCGGATATTTCTGCCGGGCTTGCATATTCTGTCATCAAAAATGCCCTGTTTAAAGTGATCAAACTGTCTGATCCGTCTCAGCTTGGCAGGCATGTGGTCGTACAGGGCGGTACCTTTTACAATAATGCCGTTCTCCGAAGTTTTGAGCGCATCTCCGGCGTAGAAGCTGTCCGCCCGGATATCGCAGGTATCATGGGTGCTTTCGGTGCAGCACTGATCGCCCGGGAGCGTTTTCATATCAATGGAGACCGGGCAACCACTATGCTGCCCATTGAAGAGATCTTAAACATGCAGTATGACACAAAACTGACACGCTGTCAGGGTTGTACGAACCATTGTCTGCTCACCATCAACCGTTTTGACCATGACAGACGCTACATCACCGGAAACCGCTGCGAGCGCGGACTGGGTCAGGAAAAGAATAAAGAAAACATCCCGAACCTGTTTGAGTTCAAAAACAAACTGCTCTTTGACTATGAGCCGCTGTCTGAAGAAGAAGCCACCCGAGGCAGCGTCGGAATCCCGCGCGTTTTGAACTTTTACGAAAACTACCCCTTCTGGGCAACATTTTTCAAGGCGCTGAAATTCCGCGTGGTATTAAGCCCGCAGTCTACCAGAAACATTTATGAGATGGGTATCGAATCCATTCCCAGCGAGTCTGAATGTTACCCTGCAAAACTGGCACACGGCCACATCGCATGGCTCATCCAAAACAATGTGGACTGGATCTTCTACCCCTGCATCCCTTACGAACGCAACGAGTTCCCGGATGCAAACAATCACTATAATTGTCCGATCGTCACCTCCTATGCGGAAAATATCAAGAACAATGTGGACGAGATCACATCCGGATCTGTCAGATTCCTGAATCCGTTTTTGACCTTTGCCGACAAAAAGGTATTGTCCGACAAACTTTGTGAAGTCTTTGAAAAAGAATTTAATATCCCGCCGGAGGAAGTGTCCGCCGCTACCACAAGCGCATGGGCAGAACTGATCCGCGTCCGCAACGTCATGCGCAAAAAAGGGGAACGCACCCTACGCTGGCTGGAACAGACCGGACGACATGGTATCGTTCTGGCAGGCCGTCCCTACCATATAGATCCTGAGATCAACCATGGAATTCCGGAACTAATCAACTCCTATGGGATTGCCGTTCTGACGGAAGATTCCATTTCACATCTGGGAAATGTGGAGCGGCCCCTCATCGTTATGGACCAGTGGATGTTCCACTCCAGACTTGATGCAGCTGCAAACTATGTAAAGAAAACAGAAAATCTGGATCTGATCCAGCTCAACTCCTTCGGCTGCGGCCTGGATGCAGTGACCACGGACTGTGTGAATGATATCCTGACCAAATCCGGCAAGATCTATACCTGTTTAAAGATCGATGAGGTCAACAACCTTGGCGCTGCAAGGATCCGTGTACGTTCGCTTCTGGCAGCGATCCGCGTGCGCAAGAACCATCCGAAGGATCGCACCATTGTACCTGCAAGCCACAACCGCGTGATCTTCACGGAGGAAATGCGTGACAACTACACCATTCTCTGTCCCCAGATGTCGCCGATCCATTTTGATCTGCTGCTGCCGGCATTCCGCTCTGCCGGTTACAATCTGGTGATCCCGGAAGTATCCAGTCAGGAAGCGGTCAATTCAGGGCTTCGCTATGTAAATAACGATGCGTGCTACCCGTCCCTGATCGTTGTGGGACAACTCATGCATGCCATCGAGAGCGGCAATTATGATATGAACAAGACAGCCGTTCTGATCTCCCAGACCGGCGGCGGCTGCCGCGCCAGCAACTATATCGGTTTTTACCGTCGGGCTTTGGAAAAGGCAGGCTATCCGCAGGTTCCTGTGATCTCCATCAACATGGTGGGGCTTGAGAAGAACCCTGGATTTACCTTTACACCGAAACTGATACAGCGTGGATTATATGCTGTTGTATTTGGCGACATTCTGATGCGCTGCGTTTACGGCACACGTCCTTACGAAAAAGAACCGGGCGCTGCCAACGAACTGCACCGCAAATGGAAAAAACGGATTGCCCAATTTGTTTCTGAGGAGAAAATGCTCTCCCACCGCAAATTTAACTGGATGTGCCGTCAGATCATCAAAGAATTTGACGAACTTCCCCGGACAGATATCAAAAAACCCCGTGTGGGTATCGTGGGTGAGATCTTAGTGAAGTTCCACCCGGAAGCAAACAACCATCTGGCAGAACTGCTGGAAGCAGAAGGCGCAGAACCGGTTGTTCCGGATCTGTTGGACTTCCTGCTCTACTGTTTGTATAACAATAAGTTCAAGGCAGAAGAACTGGGTATGAGCAAAAAATCCGCCCGCAACTCGATGCTGGCCATCAAAGCCTTTGAAGTCCTGCGTTCCGCTGCCCGCTCTGCCTTTGAAAAGAGCAGACATTTTGATGCACCTGCACACATTCATGAACTTGCAGCCTATGCGGACCCCATCGTTTCCATCGGAAACCAGACCGGTGAAGGCTGGTTCTTGACTGGCGAGATGATGGAACTGATCCATTCCGGTGTGAAAAACATCGTCTGCACGCAGCCCTTCGGCTGCCTGCCAAACCACATCGTGGGCAAAGGTGTCATCAAAAAGATCCGTCATGAATATCCGGATGCAAATATCGTTGCGATCGATTATGATCCCGGAGCCAGTGAAGTAAACCAGTTAAACCGTATCAAACTGATGCTGTCCACTGCACAGAAAAATCTGAAAAAATAAATGCGCACCGTAAAAAGAGCTTTCTCCACAAACATGGAAAAAGCTCTTTTTTATCATCTTCATTCAAATAAAACCTATGTTAAGGCTTCCTCAAACACCTGACCCAGACTGGCATGTAGCGGTACGCCTAACTTCGCAAAAGTTTGGTCCAGCGCTCTCATCGTCTGCGTCATATCTGCTTCATTTGCGTTGGTTCCCATATGACCGATACGGATCACCTGACCTGCCAGTGCATCAAAGGATCCGGCCAACATGATCTGATGCTCCTTTTTCATCGTGTCAAGGATCGCCTTTGCCGTCGTTTCCTCTGGCACATCAAATACCGTTACCGTGTTGGAAAAACCTGCCTCCAGATGCAGTTTTAATCCGGCCCTTACGATAGCCTTTCGGCAGGCATTTCCGATCCGTGCATGGCGGCTTAACATATTTTCATCTGCCGCAATGTTATCAAAGGCAGCACGCAGTCCATAGATGTCGCTGATGGGCATCGTATAGGGAAACCACTTCGCTTCATAATAACCCTCAAAAGTCTTTAAATTCGCATAAAAGGATGCGATGGGTGTCTTCCGGTCTGCCATGGCTTTCTTTGCCGCTTCGCTCACCACCACAAAGGTCAGTCCCGGAGGTGCGGAAACCGCCTTTTGGGAACCGCCGCACAACAGGTCGATCTGAAAATCATCGACTCGGACTTCCTCTCCAAACATGGCAGAAACAGAATCTACCACCGTCAGTATACCGTATTTTTTTAACAGCGGACAGATGCTTCCAATATCATTGAGCATTCCGCTGGGGGTGTCACAGTGAACCACTGTCGCATATTTGAAATCATGATGTGCTTCCAAATAGGCTTCCAATGCCTCCGGATCGATAGGATGTTTGTCATCTACGGTGTATAAGGCAGGGACACCTCCATACATCGTTACAAAATCCGCAAATCCTTTTCCATACACACCATTATCCAATACAAGGACGTTGTCTCCCGGTTCTGTCAGGGAGGCACAGGCGGCTTCCAGACCCAGAATTCCTTCACCGCCTAAGATCAGTGTTTCGTTTTTGGTATATAAAAGACTGCTGATCAGTTCACAGGTTTCTTTATAAAATTCCACAAATGATTCATCCAGATCCGGGTTGGTACAGGCAAGGCTTCGCGCCATACGAACATTCTCTGCAACCTGTGTCGGCCCCGGTGTCATAATCTTTATCTTTAACTCTTCAGGCTGAAACATCTTCTTCTCTCCTATAACAGTTTATTTGCTGCTTTTTTCAGCGGCACGATCACGATGAGAACGATCACTGCTGCCACACCGATCTGAAGAAGGTTTCCGGGAATGGAGGTAGCCGGTGTGACCCAGTTTCCGCAAATGATGCCCTCTGCCGCATAGTAACCTGCGATCTTGATCACACATGCTGCAGCCATTGCCACCACATACCAGCCGTATCCCTGCTTCTTTTCTGTGATCCAGCCCATCACAAAGCCCATGCATCCTACGATCACCAGTGTAAAGGGTGCCCAAAGTGTCCATCCGGAAAACAGGTCAAACAATCCCATTCCGACTCCGCCGGCAATTGCTCCGGCTTTTTTACCGAAAATGATCGCGAATATAAACAGCGGTACATTTCCTAAATGAATAAGTCCACCATTGGGTGCAAAGGGAAGTCTGATATTGATGAGCCATGTAAATACATAGACCAATGCGATTCCAATGGCCGTGATGGTCAGGGATTTCACCTGATCCGTGGTGCTTGTTGTGTTTGCTACGCTTTTTGTCTCTGACATGTTTGTTTCCTCCTTAAAAATAACTGGCACTATCATAACCATTTCACCGGTTAAATGATAGTGCCAGTTTTTAATTTTTTTCCATGCCAGATGTTTGTGTAACTGATCCTGCCTCTTTACAGATGCAGCACCCGTTCCTTGATCTCCTGAGTTCTTCCCTGATTCCAGAACTGTGTTCCGATATATCCGCAGGTACGGCGTGCAACATTCATCTTCGTCTGATCATGATTGCCGCAGTTCGGGCATTCCCATACCAGTTTTCCATGTCCGTTATCCACAACCTTGATCTCGCCGCCAAATCCGCAGATCTGGCAGTAATCACTCTTTGTATTCAATTCAGCGTACATGATATTGTCGTAAATGTATTTCATCACAGACAAGACTGCCTCGATATTATTCTGCATATCAGGCACTTCCACATAACTGATGGCGCCGCCCGGAGATAACTCCTGAAACTGTGCCTCAAATTTCAGTTTGCTGAAAGCATCGATCTGCTCTGTGACATGCACATGATAACTGTTGGTGATATAACTCTTATCCGTAACACCGGGGATTATGCCAAAACGCTTCTGTAAGCATTTTGCAAATTTATAGGTAGTTGACTCCAGAGGCGTGCCATACACGCTAAAGTCAATATTTGTATCCTGTTTCCAACGGGCGCAGGCATCGTTTAAGTGTTTCATTACCTTCAGTGCAAAAGGTGTCGACTCGGTATCTGTATGGGACTTTCCAGTCATATACTTTGTACACTCGCATAAACCTGCATAGCCCAGCGAAATCGTAGAATAACCGTTATACAGCAGCCGATCGATCTTCTCGCCCGGTGCCAGACGCGCCAATGCGCCATGTTGCCAAAGTATGGGCGCCACATCAGAAGGTGTTCCCTTTAAGCGCTCATGGCGGCACATCAGTGCTTTATAACAAAGATCCAGCCGTTCGTCAAAGATCTTCCAGAACTGATCCATATCTCCGCCTGAAGAGCATGCGATATCCACCAAATTTAAGGTTACCACACCCTGATTAAATCTGCCGTAATACTTGCGCTGGTTTGGATCATAATTGCCTGCATTTGCGATGTTGCCTATACCCGTCTCTGTAAAGCGATCCGGTGTCAGGAAACTTCTGCAGCCCATACAGGTGTATACATCGCCCTTTTTCAACTGCTTCATGATCTTCTCGGAAATATAGTCCGGAACCATGCGCTTTGCCGTACACTCTGCTGCGATCTTTGTCAAATAATAATACTTGCTGTCTTCGTGTATATTATCTTCTTCCAATGTGTAGATCAACTTCGGGAACGCCGGTGTAATGTAGATTCCACGCTCATTCTTCACGCCACGGATACGCTGATAAAGCATCTCTTCAATGATCATTGCAAGATCATCGCGCATCTGTCCCTCCGGCACTTCATCCAAATACATAAATACTGTCACGAAAGGTGCCTGACCATTCGTTGTCATGAGGGAAATCACCTGATACTGGATCATCTGTACGCCCTGCTTGATCTCTTCCCGGACACGCATCTCTGCAATGTGGTTGATCTTCGTCTCATCAAGATCCAAGGCCTCTGCCTCAAACTCTTCCCGTACCTTTTTGCGGTACTTTTCACGGCTCACCTGTACAAAAGGAGCCAGATGTGCTAAAGAGATACTCTGGCCGCCGTACTGTGCGCTGGCGATCTGGGCGATACTCTGTGTTGCGATATTACAAGCAGTCGCAAAACTCTTGGGCTTGTCGATCATCGTCTCACTGATGACCGTACCGTTTTGCAGCATATCCTCTAAATTCACAAGACAACAATTGTGCATATGCTGCGCAAAATAGTCTGCGTCATGGAAATGAATGATTCCTTTTTCATGGGCTTCGATCACTTCCTGAGGCAACAGGAAACGTCTGGTAATATCCTTGCTGACCTCTCCTGCCATATAATCACGCTGCACACTGTTGACCGTAGGGTTTTTATTGGAATTTTCCTGTTTGACTTCCTCATTATTGCACTCGATCAGACTCAGGATCTGCTCGTCCGTAGAATTCGACTTACGTACAAGAGCCCTGCGGTAACGATAGGTGATATAGTTTCTGGCCACACCAAAAGCACGCAGATCCATGATCTGATTTTCTACCAGATCCTGTATCTCTTCTACATTCAATGACCGATGCATCTCCTCACACGTCTTACGCACATTTTCTGATATACGCAAAATCTGCTCCTGCGTCATGCGCTCTGCTGCCGGCACACTTTCATTTGCCTTCTGTACCGCTGCTATAATTTTTGAAATGTCGTAATCAACCTCTGCGCCACTTCTCTTGATGATCTTCATACCTTTACTCCTATATTCTGTGCTGTCAAAATGTTGTTTTCAAGTATTGTACTAGATATAGTGTATGGTGTCAACATGGGATACTATATATTTTATTTTTCGGCACTTTTAACAAATCGCTGGGGGAGCGGCTTTTTTAAGCAAAATAAAAACGAATGTGCCTTGGCACATTCTCGCGCCGAGCG
>CAMBUC010000034.1 GCA_945871045.1 uncultured bacterium | reverse complement strand
GCTCCGTCGGAATGGTTCGTGCAACGGAATGAAACAAATGATGGTTGATGGACGCTGCTCGTAACGTAAAAGCAGAAGACACTCATGCCTGATGGACGCTGCTCATAACGTAAAGGGAACAAAGAACCTTGCACAAATGCATTTCCGTGATTGAATCCTTCGCGCAACCGTGCTATGATAAAGGTAACTATAGCATTTGCATTTCGATGCATCTGATAAGGAGGCTTTCCCGATGGATTTTCAGTCGGATAATCATTTTAACGAGCAGTATCGCCCGCCGGTTCGCCCGCAGGATGTCATGCAGTCTGCGGCGATCGTTCTTGGTGTGGTCGCGATCGTTACCACATGCTGCATCTATTCATCGATCATCTTTGGTTCGCTGAGCATTGTTTTGGCTCTGCTTTCCCGGGGCGATCAAAAAAACCTTACCCCGCAGGGTAAGGTGGCTGTTATCTTAAGTTCGATCGCGATCGGTCTGTCGGTGGTCGCCACGGTCTGCATGTTTGTGATCACGATCCATCAGTATGGCAGCATAGAGAACTTTATTAACGCATATATGCAGATCATGGAATCTTTGACAGGCATGCCCTTGATGGAAGGCACCGGCATCTGATCATCGGATCATCTGCAACAGATCCAGTTGAAAAAAATACAATGCCAGATCTTTGATCAGAACATTGATAAAAAGGATGGCTACTGCCAGCCACAACCAGACAGGATTCCATTTCATTCCGATCCGCAGTTTCCGGCGGCTGAGTTTTTCGATGGTATGGCTAATCATAAACCAGAGATACACGAACACTGTATAGGGCACGGCCGGATGATAACAGAAGGATTTCCACAACTGTAAATGCAGGAGTGCAGAAACAGCGCGCGTACCTCCGCATCCCGGGCAATAATACCCTGTAAAGGTGCGAAGTGTGCATGGAAACGCCAGAAACGGAATGCTCCTACGCAAATATAGGTAGGATAAAAGGACAGCCGGCGCTGCGAGGGCGAGACAGAGTCCTACTGCATACAACCGGTCTTCCAGTTTCACTTGTTTTTTTACTTGCTGTTTGTTTTTTACTTTATTTTTCATATTACGATCAGTATAGTCTGTAACAAAGACTTTGTCAAAATCAGGAGGTGTTTTTATGGCAAGTTCTATGGCAATTGGCGGCTATGGGATTTCCGGTGGATATCACTCTTATGGAAATTATCATTCACCCACCGCACAAAGTGCAAATCAAGACAAACAAGTCCAGCCCGGCCGCAAATCCTCACCCAGCGAATGTAAGACATGTAAAGAACGCAAATATCAGGACGGTTCCAATGAAAGCGATGTTTCTTTCAAGGCGCCGGGTCATATTTCCCCTCAGGCTTCTGCAGGAATGGTGCGCGCGCACGAACAACAGCATGTGAGCAATGCTTACGAAAAAGCAGCCAAAGGAAATGGAAAAGTAATTTCCGCTACGGTTTCTTTGCGCACGGGGATTTGTCCGGAATGCGGCACTTCGTATGTGGCCGGAGGTGAAACTCGCACGTCCATCGCTTACTCGAAAGAAAATCCGTACCAGAAGAATCAGAAGGCGATCAACGCCGCCAAGCTGATCGGTGCCAACATCGATTACGTGGCATAATACCTGTTGGATGTTCTTCCACCAAAATTGAGTTTTAAGGAGAGTTACTTTTTATGAATCATTCAAACGGAGCGCTGAAGGGCATGGCAAGACAAATGCTTTTGGGCAAATACCAGATACCCATGCTGGCTATGATCCTGGCATCCCTGATCCCGTCCTTGTTCCTGCTGCCCTTCACTTATCTATGTAGCGAACGCAGTACGGTTCCTATGCAGGCAGTGCTTTTTTACCTTGCATCATTTATTATCTCTTTGATTGAGGTTTTACTGAATTGCGGCCTGAAACGCATCCATTTGGGTATTGCCCGCGGGCAGAATGTACAGGTTTCCGATATGTTCTGGGTATTGAAAAACCGCCCGGACCGCATCCTGATCGGAGGCTTTCTCATCACCCTGATCATGTGGATCCCTTTGATTCCTTCTTACTTTTTTGATCTGACCGCTTCGAAATCATATTCGGTTGCAACCGGTCTGATCATTACAGAAGTGCTTTCGCTTGTGGGCGTTGTGATCGGTTTTTTGATCACATTACCGTTATATTTTGTTTTCTGGATCTACGCAGATGACCCTGACATTGATACACGGGAGGCGTTCCGGCGTAGCATCACTTTGACGAAAGGTGTCAAGTGGCGCCTCATCCTCATGGAACTTAGTTTTATCGGATGGATGCTTTTAGGGCTTCTGACCGTGGGCATCGGTCTCCTCTGGATCACACCTTATATGACACAGTCCTTCACCAATGTTTATCTGAACCAAAAACGTGAATTTGATGTACAGGTAACATTCAGTCAGGAAGCACAGGAATATTTATAATTGAACATCATAAAAAACCGTGCCGTGAATCCACGAAGGATTCTCAGCACGGTTTTTCTTGTTATTTAATGAAACCGAATCATTTGCAGCACGCTTGATAAGTTTGCTGCCTTTTCCTCGTAGGCACTCTCTGACATGGTTTCTGTCACAAAACCGATCTCATCGGCGAGTTCTTCGATGTCAACGAATTCGACCTTTCCAAAGGTATTGGAAATCTCCTCCTTAGATGCCTTCGTTCGAACGAAGAAACGGGTCTCGTTCGTCTTATAATCTGCCAGTGTGACAGGTTCTGCATCCCAGTTCAGCGTAATGTGCATATTCATATGTTTTACCATATCCACAATATCGCCCACCACTGCGCTGGCAGTAGGAAGTTTACCGGCACCACTGCCGTAAAACATGGAATCACCCAGCATATTTCCCTTGACAAAAATCGCATTAAACACGTCGTTCACGTTATATAAGGGATGAGAAGCAGGGATTAAGAACGGCGCTACCATTGCTACATAACCGTCATTGGTCTGTCTGCTCGTCGCAAGAAGTTTGATGGCACGTCCCATCTCTTTTGCATACATGATATCGGTAGGTGTGATCTTTGTGATTCCTTCGGTATGGATATCCTGATAGTTGACCTGCTGTCCGCATACAATGGAAGTAAGGATCGCGATCTTACGGCAGGCATCATAGCCTTCTACATCAGCGGTTGGGTCTTTCTCCGCATAACCTTTCGCCTGCGCTTCCTTCAATACCTCATCAAATGCAAGACCTTCATTTGTCATCTTCGTCAGCATATAGTTGGTGGTTCCGTTTACGATTCCGCTGATCTCTACGATCTCATCTCCGGTGATAGAACTCATGAGAGGACGAATGATCGGAATGCCGCCGCCCACACTTGCCTCAAACAAAAAGTTCACATTCTTTTCCTTCGCAAGGGCGATCAACTCTGCGCCTTTATCGGCAACCAGTGCCTTATTCGAAGTAGTCACATGTTTTCCGGCTTCTAACATGGCCTTCACGAAGGTGTAAGCAGGCTCTACGCCGCCCATCGTTTCTACTACAACGCGGATCTCCGGATCCTTTGCGATGATCTGATAATCATGCACGATCTTGCTATGGATCGGATCCCCCTCAAATTCTCTTACGTCCAGTACATATTTTACTTCCAGATCCTCTCCGGATGTTTTCCTGATGCGCGCTGCGTTTTTCTCTAAGATCTCAACGACTCCGGAACCGATCGTTCCGTATCCCATAACTGCTACTTTTACCATTTGCCTTTTACTCCCTCGCTAGTATTTTTAAATAATGCACTCCGTCCTGTTGTTCGATCCGCTCCATCATCTGATTGGAATCGGATGAATCGGCTAATATTTCAACACTCAGTGTCAGAGAGGCGATGCCATTCACCGGAATACTCTGATGGATCGTCAGGATATTGGCATGCGAGTCCGCGATCGTTTTTAAGATTGCAGACAACAGCCCCGGCTCGTCATCCAGCTGAATGACCATGGTGACCGTCCGTCCTTTGGCATTGTCATGAAAAGGGAAGATATCTTCCTTGTACTTATAAAAAGAACTGCGGCTGATGTCCACGCGCTCCGTTGCTTCCTGCACCGAGGCAACCCGGCCGGATTCCAGCAGCCGCTTCGCTTCTACAACGCGAAGCAACACCTCCGGCACCGCTTTCTCCTTTAATACATAGTAATTTGTCTTTTCTTTCATTATGCACTCCTGTGTTTGTCATGCAAATACATTTGTATTTACCCGAAAGATAATAACACAAAAACGCATCTGACACAAGGGCTTATTTTTCCTGTATCATAAAATCATCTGAAATCCGTTACTGTTTGCCCGTATCTCGTTCCGGCAACTGAAATATCTGCCCCACGAGCGGTCTTTTATTCATCGCCGCCCACTTCTGCTCCACCCTGTGAAAGCCATTTTAAATAAGCATTGATAAACGGATCCAGATCGCCATCTAAGACAGCATCCACATTTCCGGTCTCGTAGCCGGTACGGCGGTCTTTCACCATCGTGTAAGGCTGCATTACATAAGAACGGATCTGATTCCCCCAGCCGATTTCCGTCACTTCTCCGCGGATCTCAGCATTTTTTTCCTCATTTTCCTGCTGGCGCAGAAGGAGCAACTTCGCCTTTAACATCTGCATGGCCTTGTCCTTGTTCATGTGCTGGGAACGCTCATTCTGGCAGGTCACAACGATTCCTGTCGGAAAATGCGTGATACGGATGGCCGATGAGGTTTTATTTATGTGCTGTCCACCGGCTCCGCTGGAGCGGTAGGTGTCGATACGGATGTCTTCATCCCTTACCTCAATGTCAATGTCCTCTTCTATGTCAGGCATGACATCGCAGGACACAAAGGAGGTCTGACGCTTACCTGCCGCATTGAAGGGAGAGATTCGCACCAAACGATGCACGCCTTTCTCGGATTTCAGATAGCCGTAGGCATTTTCTCCGTTCACCTGAAAGGTTACAGACTTGATACCGGCCTCATCTCCCTCATGGAAATCCAGCACATCCAAAGAAAATCCCTTGTCATTTGCCCAACGTGTATACATACGGTAAAGCATGGAGGCCCAATCACAGGATTCGGTTCCGCCGGCTCCCGCGTTTAGTGATACGATCGCCGCGTCTGCATCAAACTCACCCGACAACAACGTCTTGATGCGGATCGCATCATAAGTCTGCTGATAGACAGCCACAGCCTCCTCGATTTCCGGAAGAAGCGTCATATCATTTTCTTCCTCTGCCATCATGATCAGCGTCTCGATATCATCATACTGCGTCTCTAACTGATGATAAGTCTCGATATCATCTTTCAGGCTCTTTAGTGTTTTCATTTTCTGTTGAGAAATTTCGGCGTTATTCCAAAAATCCGGAGCCTCCATTTCTCTTTCTAATTCTTCGATACGCTTTGACTTGTTCGCCAAGTCAAAGTGCATCCCTCACTTCCATAAGTGGTTCTTTCCACGTATTTAATAAAAACCGATACTGGTCTAATTCTACCACAAATGTCACCCTCTTTCTGAATCATATTCTTACGGCCGAGGCAGTCCCTGCTTTCGGCCTGACTTTTAGATTTATTTTGATAAAACCTCAATCGCTTTCTGGATCTGGTTATCATCTTTCATATCATATTCAGTTGCATCCGGATCCATATATTCGTATTCCAGTTTAATATCAGGCTCAATGCCCGCTCCGTGAATATTTTCACCGCTCGGCGTGAAATATTTAGCAGTTGTCAACTTGACTGCGCTTCCATCGGACAATTGCCGGATCGTCTGCACAATTCCTTTTCCAAATGTCTTTGTTCCGATCAGCGTTCCATATTCGAAATCCCGGATCGCCCCTGCAAAGATCTCCGAACTGCTGGCACTATTTTCATTCACCAGCACAACCATCGGAAGATTCATACATGCAGCATCCGAAGTGTATTCCTTACGCTTTCCGTTTTTATCCTCCGTCCAGACAACCACTCCCTTGGGAAGGATCTGATCAAGGATCTTGGTTACGGAATCCACCATTCCACCGGGGTTATCACGAAGATCCACGATCATGGATGTCATGCCCTTCTTTGTCAGGTCCTTTGCTTCATCAGCAAATTCCTCCGCCGTTTTATCCCCAAATTCTACGATCCTGATATAACCGATACCGTTGTCTAACAGTTCGCCGCTCACCGTAGGTACGTCCACGATATCTCTGATAATATCATATTCTTTATATTCCAAGGCATCTTTCCGGTAGATCTTTAAATGGACCTTCGTTCCTTTATCTCCCCGGATATGTGTAACTAATTTTGATAATTCCATTGTGTTTGAGCGGATGTCCTCCACCTGAACAATGATATCTCCCGCTAAAAGTCCCGCCTTTTCAGCCGGACTATTCTCATACACATGCACAATGGATACCTGCATCGTATCCGGATCCTGCTGAAGCACCGCCCCGATCCCGCTGAGGGAGGATTTCGCAGAGATCATGAGACTCTCATATTCTTCCGGGGAATAATAGCCGGAATAAGTATCACCGACACCCTCCAAAAGACCTTTATATAAACCCTGCACCAGATCTTCGTCTGTTACATCCTCATAATAATAGGTGTCGATCACTTTTTGCAAACGCTCGATCTTGCTTAACACTGCCGGAGTCAGCAATTTGTCCTGCTTTGATGCCGCCTGCTGCATTTGCTGCAAATCGTCTTCCGCACGCCTCATCTGTACCGTCGGAATAACAAAAAACACAAGGAGACAAAGCGCCAACGTCATCAAGGAACCCAGCGCTATCCCCTTGCTAAAAATTTTCCGCTGTTCTTTTTCAGTTCTGCGGATGTCCTCTCGAAGATCATCCGCAGTTTTTAAAATCTGTTCATCTTTTTCTTCCATACTTCCTTCTATCCTACCAAACTACTACCATTATACTTTCAGATGCTTACGGATCGTTGTGAAACTGCCGACAAAGCCGATTCCCACCCCGAGAAGCAATGCCACCGGCGTCAATGTACGGAACACTGTATTGACCGGCAGGAAATTCAAAAGACTACTCAGGAAATTAAACTTCTCCATGATATATACCACCAGACGGCTGTACATGAAATAGAGAAGCGCCAACGGAAGAACCGAACCGATCAAACCGATCAGAATACCCTCCACCACAAAAGGCGCCCGGACAAAATAGTCTGTTGCACCGATTAATTTCATGATCCCTATTTCCTCTTTACGCACCGCAATACCAACGGTAACGGTATTGCTGATCAAAAAGACAGCAACGCATAAAAGGATCAGAATGATACCGGCTGATACATATCCGATCAGACGGTTAAAGTCTGATAATGTATTTGCCACAATCTCCGAACGGCGAACCTCCCGGACTCCATCCAGATTTTCTAAGTAAGATACCAATGTATCCTGCATGGATACATCGTTCAAGTAGATCTCATAACTTTCGGATTTTTGCAGCGGATTATCGTCACCAAAACCCTCTGCCAACGCTTCATGTCCTTCAAAATAAATCTTGGAAAACTCTGCCCAGGCATCATCCGCAGATTTGAAATTATATGCAGAGACTTCCGGCCTCACCTTAATACAATCGCCAATCTCCGCGATCTGCTGCGGTGTGATATCGTCATCGAAAAGAACAGTGACTGCTACACCCTCTTCCGCTGATTTTACCATCGCCTGAAAATTGGTCACGATCGCAAAAAACAATCCAAACAAAAAGATACAGGCCGCCATCGTTGCGATGGAAGCCAGGGAAAACATTTTATTTCTCCAAATGCTTTTGATTCCCTGTTTGATCGAATAGAAAAATGTACTAATCCTCATGGTCATCACCACCCATCACGTCATTCAGAGAATCTGAGATCACGTTACCTTTCTGAATCGTAATGACACGTTTGCCCATGGCACGCACGATCTCCATGTTATGCGTAACAACGACAACCGTTGTGCCGCGGGAATTGATCATCTCTAACAGATTCATGATCTCCCACGCATTGTTATTGTCCAGATTTCCGGTAGGCTCATCCGCCAAAAGAATCCGCGGATTATTGACCAATGCACGGGCGATCGCCACGCGCTGCTGCTCACCGCCGGAAAGCTGTCTGGGGAAGGAGCGGTATTTTGCCGCTAATCCCACTACCGATAACATCATCGGTACTTTCTGGCGGATGCTGCGGTTAGATGCGCCAACTACGCGCTGCGCAAAGGCCACATTGTCATATACATTCCGATCCTTCAACAGACGGAAATCCTGAAAGACACATCCGATATTCCTGCGAAAATAAGGAATCTTCCTATGAGGAATCTTCCGCAAGTTCACATCGTTGATCGTGATGGTCCCGGAAGTCGGTTCCAGTTCTTTTAATAATAATTTCATGAGTGTGGATTTGCCGGAGCCGCTGTCACCGACCACAAACACGAACTCTCCTTCTGAAATATGCAGCGATACATCATTCAATGCAGGTATGCCCTCTGAAAAGGACTTACTTACATGCTCAAGCTGAATCATAAAACCTCCTTACCAGCCCCTTAATAATCCATCGTCTCCATATACTTCATATATTGTACGACCATTAACGCAATCTTAAAGGTAATGGCGTCTTCGAAGATACGAAGGTCAAGACCGGTACTTTTTTGAAGTTTATCCAGACGATAAACCAATGTATTACGGTGAATGTACAACTGACGCGATGTCTCTGATACATTCAAGTTGTTTTCGAAAAATTTGTTGATGGTCATCAGCGTCTCTTCGTCGAAATCATCCGGCGAGCGCCCTCCAAAGATCTCTTTAATGAACATCTTGCACAGAGGGATCGGCAACTGATAGATCAGACGTCCGATGCCAAGTGTTGCGTAAGCAATGATATCTTTATCTTCAAAGAAAATCTTTCCTACGTCCAACGCCATTCGCGCTTCTTTGTAAGAGCGTGATACTTCTTTGATCTCTTTGACAATGGAACCGAAGGCAATATGTACCTCCTGATTTCCCGCACCGCCAAATAAGGAACGGATCACCTCCGCCGTCTTATTCAGATCCTCATAACTCTCACCATCCGTTAATTCATGGACAACGATAATATTCTTTTCATCTACTGCAGTCACAAAATCACGGTTTTTTCCATGGAACAGACTACGCACCTTTTCCAGTTCATTGCCGTCCTTCTCGCGATTTGTCTCTACAATAAATACCGCACGGGGCACGTCAATGTCAATATGAAGTTTTTTGGCCCGATTGTAAATATCCACCAACAGCAGGTTATCCAACAATAGGTTTTTAATAAAGTTATCTTTGTCAAAACGCTCTTTGTAGGCTACTAAAAGATTCTGGATCTGGAAGGTGGCGATCTTTCCGATCATATATGCATCATCCGTCTCACCATAGGCCAAAAGCACATACTCCAACTGGTGATCATCAAACACTTTAAAAAACTGGCAGCCCTGCACGACCTGAGAATCAGCCGGGGACTCCACAAACGACTGTGCAACATCCGTATAGTTATCCGCCTCCGGAAATGTCGATGCAAGCACGACACCCTCTGTGTCGATCACACACAGATCGTTTCTTGTGATCCCTTTCAACCCATCGATTGTATTTTGTAAGATCTGATTTGAAATCATGTTGACTCCTCCTGTTTTCCCACGTAGAAACACCTATCTTTTGTGTCTTCTAAAGCAAAATCCTGTTCACTATACACTTTTCACAAACGAATTTTGACGAAAAAAAAGCGAAGCAGGCTCTGTATCTCTCATTTTAATGCAAAATTGCAAAAAAGGAAAGAGGAAAAGCTATATTTTTTATGCTAATATTCTAAAAATCCTTCTCCCAGCACTTCGCTGGCATCCGTCACAATTACAAATGCGTTCGGGTCTAACTCTTTTACACAATCCTTAAAATCCAGCACTTCTTTTTTTCCAACCACACAAAACAGCATTTTTCGCATCTCATCGGAATACATTCCCTGAGCCGGGATCGCCGTACAGCCCCGGTTCATCTCATACAGGATATGCTCTGCGATCTCCGTGGACTTATCCGATACGACAAAGATCATCTTCGAATAGTTCAAGCCGTCTAAAATAGCATCGGATACTTTGGTCACGATGGCAACCGTCAGTATCGCATACAAGGCAGGACGTGCTCCTACCATATAGTAACCGGCCAAAATGACGGCTCCGTCTAATACCAATAAAATCTGAGCCACGGAATACTGGCGAAATTTCAAATGGAATAAGGATGCCAAAAGATCCGTTCCTCCCGTTGCATTACCGGTCCGGAACACCAGCGCAATGCCCAGCCCACTGATCAGACCGCCATAGATGGCCGCCAGCAGATAGTCGCCCTTTGCAAGATCCATGGTGGGAATGACCGCAAGCCACACAGAAAGCAATCCCGCTGCGATGGCTGTACGCTTGACAAATACCTTTCCCATCAAAAACCATGCTGCCGCAAAAGCCGGGAGGTTCAGGGCAAGATTGGTAAACCAAAGAGGTATGCCACCCGGCAGCAGCCAGACAGTCGCCCGCTTTAACAAAATACCGATGCCGGTAAATCCTCCCGTTACCATTCCCATAGGATCAAATACCGCTTGAACGGAAAGTGCGATCAAACCGGTTCCCGCGATGAGGAGTATATAATCACGTATGATCTCTTTTCTCTTTTTATGAATACGTGCCACGACTTATTTTTTACTCCTTTTCTTCATAATGATTGACATGCATCTTGAATCTGCCCAGATGAATCCAGCGCTTCATTCGCCAACCAAAACCTTTCTTTTCTAACAGACCGTAATTTTCGCCCAGTCCATACCACAGTTTTGCCAATAACTTACTGCGGTTTGCCACCAGAAATTCTTCCTGATCAGGCGTCGGCATCACGGAGATGATCACATCCGGCGCCGTACTGTTAATCTCGTTGATCATGCGATCCAGATCATCCGGATATTCTTCGATACTATATTCTCCAACGATCCGAAGTTTTTCATACCGGTCCAGCAAAATTTCTTTGATCTTTTTTAAGGCAGCATTTCTGGACGCAACCAAATAAACCTGCTGTTGTCCACGCTGCAATCGTTTGAGCAGTTCATTAAAAAACAGATGATCCTCCGCCTCACGGATCCTCTGACTGGCAGTGATACCGGCTACACTTAATATTTCCGGATCTTCCACCACGACTAATTTCGCCTGTTCAACACACGCTTTGATCTGTTGTGATTCGCTATTTCCTATCTTCATAAGCGATTGCATGGAAACGGTCAACAGGATGTCTAATTTATCGTCACCCAATGATTCCTGTGCCCGCTGCAATTCCTCGCGTAAGGGGTAGTTTGGGATCGTCATTCCCAAAAGTTGTATCTGTTTTATCATAATTCTCCTACTGTCCTCTAAAAAATAAGGTGCGGCATAAGTATAGCAGAATACAGGCTTTTTTTCAACCTATAGTAAATTTCAGACAATTTCTCGTCTTTTTTCATCATTTTCCGACATGTTTTTCTTTTTTTATACTATTGATTTGTCAAGGGATATTTCGACATTTTTCGCAAATGACCAAACTTTATTACATATGCACAAAACTTTTGTTCGATAATTTTACTATGTAAACCACGAAATTTGTAACATTTTCTGTGGATAATGTGAATAACTTGGTGTATAACTCTTTTTTTACGATAAATCCGTTTGATAAAATGTGAATAACTTTTCATTATCCACCTCTTCTTTTTCGATACCCATCAACATCTTTCGTCATTTTGTGCATGTTGCTATTTCATGAAAATACGAATAATTATACTTGACTAATCAATTGTTTGAAAAATTATTACAAAAAGAAACTATCCCCTGACAACTGCCAGGGGATAGTTTCCATATACTCTAAAGGGGATTAGATAAATACTAACCTGCTCAATCCTTTCGCAGGATGCGAAAATCAAGCAGCGATTAGCCAAAACTTTGTTATGCGCAGAGATTTGGAACGGAACATGTCTGTTTCACAGACCCAAATCTCGCGCCAAGACTCGCGTGCGAGCCTTGATGAGGTCTCTTACACCTCAAAGATCAGATCGCCGTAAGAGGGCATCGGCCATAACTCTTTATCTACGATCATCTCTAATTTATCAACAGGTGCGCGAAGTTCGTCCATAGCAGCCTTTACCATATCTCTGTAGTAAACTGCCTGATCTCTTCCTTCTTCCATGGCATTTCCGGTCTCTGTCACTTCGATCAGTTTTGCCAATGCTACTTTCACATCTGACAGATAGTCGGATGTCTCACTCAGAAGTTCTGTCTGTACAGAAACATCTGCTACACCTGCTGCCTTAACTGCATTTAACGAATTTGCCAGTTCCGTTGTATAACGGATCACAGCCGGGATGATCTGCTTGCTTGCAATATCGATCATCGCTCTTGCTTCTATATTGATCGTCTTTGCATAGGTCTCATACTCGATCTCTACGCGAGACTCTAATTCAACCTTTGTAAATACGCCAAATTTCTCAAACATTGCTACCGCTTTATCGGTGGCATACGCAGGCACCGCGTCAACCATTGATTTGATATTCGGAAGTCCGCGTTTTTCCGCTTCTTCTACCCACGCATCTGAATAACCATTTCCATTAAAAATGATTCGCTGATGTTCAGTGGCATACTTTTTGATCAGATCATGCACCGCATCATCAAAATCATCTGCCCGCTCGATAAAATCACAGGCCTCTGCAAATGCCTCTGCTGCGATCGTATTTAACACCACATTGGACTGGGCAATGGAATCCTGAGACCCCACCATACGGAACTCAAATTTATTTCCGGTAAAGGCAAAGGGCGAAGTACGGTTTCGATCCGTTGCATCACGCATAAAATCAGGCAATGTCTTTACACCGGTCTCCAGTTTTTCACCCTTTAAACTGTGGGTTGCATTTCCGGTACTGATGAGCTGAGTGATCACGTCCTCCAACTGTTCGCCCAGGAACACAGAAAGGATCGCCGGCGGTGCCTCGTTGGCTCCGAGTCTGTGATCATTTCCCA
>CAMBUC010000033.1 GCA_945871045.1 uncultured bacterium | reverse complement strand
CGATCTGTCATGAGCGGTTCATCATTCAAAACGAGAAATTTCAGGCGAAGGCGAATGCCAAGAGAGATAGTTGAATAAAAAAGTTATAGTGAATCATTGACATGAAGAAGAACGTAGTTCTATGAAATGACGGGAAGGAAGAAGAGGAGTATAAGAAGCAATGAAAAAGGAAGAACAAGCAAATGTTTTATCTGCGTGGGTGTTAAAAAAGATGTTTCCGGCATGCATACTGTATGCGTTGATCGTGCAGATGATATTTATGGTTGACACTGTGATCGGTGGAAAAATGCTGGGACCGGATGCTGTGGCAGCAGTGGCGATTGGACTGCCGGTTGCTGAATTTATGATGTCCTTTATGCTTCTGATCTTGCAGGGATGTTTTTCTAAATTGATCCAATATATGGGACGCGGAGATAAAGACGGATTTCATAGGACTTATTCGCTTAGTTTCTGGCTCACGATCGTGGTGGGACTGATCTGTACGCTGGTGCCGATCGTGTTTGCACCGTTGTTCGTCAGATTGAATGGTGGTGAAAAATCAGGAGCGGCGCTTGCCGTAGCAGCCACTTTGTATATCCGGGCATTTGGCGGAATAATCATTCTCTATGGAGTGAGCTGCCTTTTGCAGGTGCTCCTCAGATGCTACGGATATGTAAAGGAAACGATGTATTGCTGTGTAATGAATGTGATCTCAAACGTAACCTTTTCTATTGTGGCGATTAAATTACTCCCTGCGGAATATAAGATCGTGGGACTGGGAATCGGTTCATCCATGGCAGGACTGGTGCAGCTTGTTTTGGCAGCGTTTTTTTTGCAAAAGAAGGGAATCCGTTTTTGTCCGGAGCGGTATCATTTGATAAAGAAGGACACACTGGATATGGTGGAGATTCTTCGGGCGGGCGTTCCATCTGCAACAGAGAGTTTTCTGGAATCTGTCATCGGTACTCTTTGCAACAATTTGATTTTGTCGTTGTTTTCAGGAGGGACCATCTGGCTCTCGATGGCAGCGATCGTTAAGAGTGTACATACCATGGTTAAAACGCCGGCAAAAGCAGCACAGCATATCAGTGAACCGCTGTTCGGAATCTGTTTTAACAGTTGTGATCTGAATGGACTAAAGAAGTCTCTGACAGATACGTATAAGACCGGTTTTTGGTATTGTGTCGGCTGTTCAGTGATTTTTGTGCTTTTATGTAACCGGATCATGTCATTTTATCAGATGGGTGGAGATGAAATGCTTCGGGCCGGAATACTGATCGTTGTCGTATGCTCACCGTTGTATATGATCCAGTGTACGATGAACGGATTTTTCGAGTGCACGGAGCAGACCATTATGTCAATGGCGTTTGCCATTGTTCCGGAGGCATTGCTGTATCCGATGATCATGGTATTGCTGGCAAAGCCGCTGGGCCCGATGGCCATATGGATCGGAATGGGTATGAGTATCGTGCCGCTTATTCTTGTCATCTATTTGTTTTTTGCATGGAAGTACCGCACATTTCGCGTGCCGCTTGATAAACTGCTCCTGTTAGAGGAGGAGATAACGGAGCATCTGCCGTCAATCGATATCAGCATTTCGGCGAATGAGCGGGAAGTTACTGATATTTCCGAAAAAATCCAGAATTTCTTTCGGGATCAGGGCGTTTCTGAGCAAACCGCGTATATGAGTGCGCTCTGTGCAGAGGAGATCGCGGCAGATTACATCACACACAGGAACAATTCGCCGGGGCGAAAAAACCGGTACAGTATGATGGATCTGAAAACTTTTTGTGATGAGGAGCGAATAGAGATCATTATCAGAAACTATGATCAGCCTTACAATCCCCTTGATTTTGAACTGGATCCGGAGGACTTTTCAAAGATCGGCATCTACATGATGCAGAAACAAGCCAAAAATATAAATTATATCTATGCGTTTCATCTGAATGTTGTCACAGTGACACTGGACAAAATATGAAAAACGAAACAGTCGTATCGGTGCAGCCCGGCACGACTGTTTTTGCTTTTTAATAGAATTTTCACAAATTATGTGTTGACATTATGAGAAGGCAGTGCTATCTTAATTACAGAAATGATTAGCACTCCTTTTTGTTGAGTGCTAATAACACTCCCGAATCCCCGAGGTGAACCAATGGAACACTTAGACGAGAGAAAAACGAAAATATTAAAGGCGATCATACAGACATACTTAGAGACAGGCGAACCCGTCGGTTCCCGTACGATCTCCAAATATACAGATCTGAATCTGAGTTCTGCTACGATCCGTAATGAAATGTCAGATCTTGAGGAACTGGGTTATATCGTTCAGCCTCATACATCGGCAGGCCGGATCCCTTCCGATAAAGGTTACCGCTTCTACGTGGATCACCTGATGGAAGAACGGGATCGCGAAGTAACCGAGATGAAAGAGTTTGTCATTGAACGAACTGCAAAGATGGAACAGGTATTAAAGCAGGTGGTAAAACTGCTTGCAACAAATACCAATTATGCCACGATGATCACCGCACCTCAGTACCAGCAAGGGAAACTCAAGTTCATCCAGCTTTCACAGGTAGATGATGAACAGTTATTAGCCGTTATCGTATTAGAGGGCAATATCGTAAAGAATAAGATCATCCGTACAGATCTGAATGGTTTAGATAACGAGCAGCTCCTGAAACTAAATCTGTTGCTCAACACCAGTTTAAATGGTTTGGCCTTAAACCAGATCAATCTGGCAGCGATCGCTAAACTGAAGGAACAGGCAGGGATCCATAGCGAGATCATCAGTAAGGTTTTAGATGCCATTGTTGAATCGGTTTCAGAGGATGAAGATCTTGAGATCTATACAAGCGGGGCCACAAACATTTTTAAATATCCGGAACTTGCAGATTCCACCAGAGCCCAGGAACTGATCTCAGCCTTTGAAGAAAAACAGCAGCTCATAAGCCTTGTGAATGATTCTCTTTCGGATGAAGAGAACACAGGGATTCAGGTTTATATCGGAAGTGAATCTCCGGTGCAGACTATGAAGGATTGCAGTGTGGTTACAGCAACCTACGAACTGGGTGAAGGAATGAAAGGTACGATCGGAATCATCGGACCGAAGCGAATGGATTACCAAAATGTGGTAGATAATCTGAAAAACCTGAAAAGTCAGTTGGATGGTATATTTAAGAAGCCATCTGAGGAATGATAGATATAGAAAGAATGAAATGGAAGGTGACTGAACATGGCAGAAGAAAAGACTACAGTGGAACAGGAAACGGTTGCAGAAGGTGACACTGTTTTAGACGAACAGACCGGACAGCCCACTCCTGAGGAAACAAACGGAGAAGCAGAAGAAGCGGTAAACGAGACTGAGACGGACGCGCAGGAAACCGCGGTGGAAAATGACGGCGGATCAGAAGGCACAGAAGAGCCGGAACAGGCACAGGCTTCTAAGGGCGAGAAAAAAAGCCCTTTTAAGAAAAAGGAAAAAAAGAAGGATAAGCGTGATGAGCGCATTGAAGAACTTACCGATCAGGTAAAGCGTCAGATGGCAGAATTTGAGAATTTCCGCAGACGTACAGAGAAGGAAAAAACACAGATGTATGAGGTTGGTGCAAAGAGCATCATCGAAAAGATCCTTCCAATCGTTGACAATTTTGAGCGCGGTCTGGCTGCTGTTCCGGAAGAACAGAAAAATGATGCTTTTGTAGATGGTATGGATAAGGTCTACAAACAGATGATGACCACTTTTACGGAGATCGGTGTACAGCCCATTGAAGCAGTCGGTAAGGAATTTGATCCTGAATACCACAATGCAGTGATGCAGGTGGAAAGCGAAGAGTTCGAATCCGGTATCGTAGCTCAGGAATTCCAAAAAGGTTATAAGTACCGTGATTCCGTAGTACGCCACAGCATGGTGGCAGTTGTACAGTAACAAAGCCAACAAAACAATTTATATATCAAGTAGGAGGAAAACATTATGAGTAAGATCATTGGTATTGACTTAGGAACAACCAACAGCTGTGTAGCTGTTATGGAAGGTGGAAAGCCCACCGTTATCGCCAATCAGGAAGGAGCAAGAACCACACCGTCTATCGTAGCATTCACAAAGACCGGTGAGCGTCTTGTGGGTGAGCCTGCAAAGCGTCAGGCAGTTACCAACGCTGATAAGACCATTGCTTCCATTAAGAGACATATGGGAACTGATTACAAGAAAGTGATCGATGACAAGAGTTACAGCCCTCAGCAGATTTCCGCTATGGTTCTTCAGAAATTAAAAGCAGATGCAGAGAGTTATTTAGGAGAATCTGTAACAGAAGCAGTTATCACGGTTCCCGCTTACTTCAACGACGCACAGCGTCAGGCTACCAAGGATGCAGGAAAGATCGCAGGCCTTGATGTAAAGCGTATCATTAACGAGCCTACCGCAGCAGCGCTTGCTTACGGTCTTGACAATGAGAAAGAGCAGAAGATCATGGTATACGACTTAGGTGGTGGTACCTTTGATGTATCTATCATCGAGATCGGTGACGGTGTCATCGAAGTATTATCAACAAACGGTGATACCCACTTAGGAGGAGACGATTTCGATAACCGTGTGACCCAGTGGATGATCGATGAGTTCAAGAAAGCAGAAGGTGTAGACCTTTCCAATGACAGTATGGCTCTTCAGCGTCTGAAAGAGGCTGCTGAGAAGGCAAAGAAAGAACTTTCTTCCGCAACTACAACCAATATCAACCTTCCGTTCATCACTGCAACCGCAGAGGGACCGAAGCATTTCGATATGAACCTTACAAGAGCAAAATTTGATGAGTTGACCCATGACTTAGTAGAGAGAACCGCGATCCCGGTACAGAATGCCATGAGAGATGCCGGCCTTACAAACGCAGATCTCGGTCAGGTTCTGTTAGTTGGTGGATCTACACGTATCCCTGCCGTACAGGAGAAGGTAAAACAGTTAACCGGAAAAGAGCCCAGCAAGAACTTAAATCCTGATGAGTGTGTAGCCATCGGTGCTTCTATTCAGGGTGGTAAGTTAGCCGGAGATGCCGGTGCAGGCGAGATCTTACTTCTCGACGTTACTCCGCTTTCACTTTCTATCGAGACAATGGGCGGTGTGGCTACCAGATTGATTGAGCGTAATACAACGATCCCTACCAAGAAGAGCCAGATCTTCTCTACCGCAGCTGATAATCAGACCGCAGTAGATATCAATGTAGTACAGGGTGAGCGTCAGTTCGCAAGAGATAACAAGTCCCTTGGACAGTTCCGTTTAGATGGTATCCCTCCGGCACGTCGTGGCGTTCCTCAGATCGAGGTTACGTTCGATATCGATGCCAACGGTATCGTAAATGTATCTGCAAAAGATCTCGGAACCGGCAAGGAGCAGCACATCACTATCACAGCCGGATCCAACATGTCTGATGATGAGATCGAGAAGGCTGTCAAAGAGGCTGCTGAGTACGAAGCACAGGATAAGAAGCGGAAAGAAGCCATCGACACAAGAAACGATGCAGATTCCTTCGTATTCCAGACACAGCAGGCATTAGATCAGGTTGGCGATAAACTGGATGCAGCTGACAAATCCGCAGTTGAGGCAGACCTGAATGCATTAAAGGCACTTGTTGATGCAAATCCGGATGCAGAGCATATGTCTGAATCCGTTGTAAATGACATGAAGGCAGCAAAAGAGAAACTGATGGAGAGCGCACAGAAAGTATTTGCAAAGATGTATGAGGGTGCTCAGGCAGCAGGCGCAGGTCCTGACATGGGCGCAGGTGCAGGCTCCGGTATGGGAGCAGGCGCATCCGCAGCAGATGATGATGTTGTTGACGCAGACTTCAAGGAAGTATAATCATGGCAGATAAGAGAGATTATTACGAGGTCCTCGGTGTTGACAGAAACGCCGATGACGCAGCGCTGAAAAAAGCATATCGTGTTCTCGCCAAGAAGTATCACCCGGATACCAATCCGGGTGATGCGGAAGCGGAGGCGAAGTTTAAAGAGGCTTCGGAAGCATATGCGATCTTAAGTGATCCGGAGAAAAGGCGCCAGTATGATCAGTTTGGTCATGCGGCATTTGATGGAGGCGCCGGCGGTGGCGGCGGCTTTGATTTTAGCGATATGGGAGATATCTTCGGCAGTTTCGGAGATATTTTCGGAGATCTGTTTGGCGGCGGCTTTGGAGGCGGCAGACGTGCGAACAACGGCCCCATGAAGGGACAAAATGTCCGTACGCAGGTGCGCATCACCTTTGAGGAAGCCGTATTTGGCTGTAAAAAAGAAATTGACATGGTACTTAAGGACGAGTGTCCCGATTGCCATGGTACCGGAGCAAAGCCCGGAACATCTCCCCAGACATGTACAAAATGTGGTGGACGGGGTCAGGTGCGCATGACCCAGCAGTCTTTGTTTGGCGTAGTGCAGAATATCACCACCTGCCCGGACTGTAACGGAACCGGCAAAGTGGTGAAGGAAAAATGTACAGGATGCCGCGGAACCGGTTATCTGAACAAGCGCAAGAAGATCGAGGTAAGCATTCCTGCCGGAATTGATAACGGACAGAGTGTCCGCATCCGCGAGAAGGGTGAGCCCGGTGTAAACGGAGGTCCCAGAGGAGATCTTCTGGTGGAAGTGATCGTCAGCGCCCATCCGTTCTTACAGAGACGCGATATGGATCTGTTTTCTACCGCACCTATTTCCTATGCACAGGCGGCATTGGGCGGAGAGGTACGCATCGGAACTGTGGACGGGGATGTGATCTATGAAGTAAAACCCGGCACTCAGACAGACACCCGTATCCGTCTGAAAGGAAAAGGTGTTCCTTCCCTGCGCAATGCAAATGTCCGCGGTGATCAGTATGTCACACTGGTAGTACAGGTTCCCACCGGATTGAACAGTGAAGCAAAAGAATTGCTCCGTCAGTTTGATGCGGAGACCGGCAATTCCCTTGGAAGCCAGAATGGGGCGGCAGACGGCGAACACAAGACAAAGAAAAAGCCTTTTGGACGCAAAAAATAAGTGGATAACTAAATACATGGTCTGAGATGTTGTGGATAAATCAGACGTTTTTTAATCAAGATATTGTGGATGAAAAAAATTTTGACTTTTTTTGTCACAATATCTTGACTTTTTTTGGGGGTTGTCGATATACTGGGTAGAAGCAAACTGTTTGGTTTATTTTTAAAGGAGTGATAACCTATGTCTACGCAGATGGTTGTGCCCGAGACACAGGATGAGATCATGGCATTTCGTCAATGGTATTTTAAAAAGACGATAGAGATCGAACGTGATAAGCGCAAACTGGAAGACGACAAAAAGCGACTGGAGATGCAGCGTGAAAAATTAGAGCGTGAGCGCAAAGACTTTTGTAGACAAAAAGAGGCAGATGAAAAATTTCGTCAGCAGGAAGAGTATGTGATTCGAATGAAACAGCAGATATTGGAGGATGAACTTCGTAAACTTGCAGACGAAAAGCAGCATATCGAGCGCAAACGGGAGTTTTATGACCGTGTGCGTCAGTTTCAGCAGAGGCAGGAACCACAGGCGAAGGAAGATCGTTTGATTGTCAAAGGAGAACTTTTTTTTATCGGCGTACAGAGCGAGATCGCATTAAAGAAGCGTTATAAAGACCTGGTGCGGATCTATCATCCGGATAATATATGCGGTGATACGGAGACCTTGCAGGAGATCAATCGCGAGTATGACAGACTGCGTACTGTTTTTGCTGTATACTAGAAAAGAATACAACTAAAATTGCAAAAGCGTAAAGTGTTTGCCCCGGCTTGTAAAAAGCCGGGGTTTTTGGTATGATAAAGGATGAGTCTGTGTTTTCATAGGAAGAGATGTTCAAAGGAGAATGAAAATCATGAAGTGGAATAGTTATACGATAGATACGACAACTGAAGCGGAAGACCTGATCGTCGCCATGTTAGATGATCTTGGCATCGAGGGTGCGATGATCGAAAATCATGTGCCCCTCACAGCGGATGAGATCGGGGAGATGTTTATCGATTTTCCGCCGGAGTTGGGTGAGGATGACGGCAGCAGCAAAGTGACGTTTTATCTGGACGCGGACGAGTCTACCACACAGGAGCGCGAAGCGCTGTTAAAGAGAGTGATGCTGGCGTTGGAGGAGCAGAAGCAGTTTGCAGATATCGGACCGGCAACCATCACGGCCGGACAGACAGAAGACATTGACTGGATCAACAACTGGAAGAAATTTTTCAGTTCCTTCTATCTGGATGATATCCTGATCAAACCCACCTGGGAAGATTTAAAGCCTGAGGACGAAGGGAAAGTCATGATCGAGATCGATCCGGGTATCTCCTTTGGCACCGGCAAGCATGAGACGACACAGTTATGTATCAGACAGCTTAGAAAATATATGAAAGAGGGCGACCGCGTACTGGATGTGGGATGCGGCAGCGGCATTTTATCCATTGTTGCACTGAAACTCGGTGCCGGCAGTGTGGTAGGTACGGATATTGATAATGCCTGCCTGACTTCTACTTACGAGAATTTCGATGTGAATCATTTGGCAAGAGAACTTGGAACATTCTATTGCGGAAATCTCATCGATGATACGCAGTTACAGGAAACGGTAGGCGATGATTACGATATCGTAGTGGCAAATATTCTTGCAGATGTCATCATTCCCATGGCACCTGTGATCCCCGCCCGCATGAAGCCCGGTGCAATGTTTATTACATCCGGAATCATTGATTTTAGAGAAAAAGAAGTGGCGGCAGCCATCGAGGCAGCAGGTCTTACTATCGTAGAGATCAATCATCAGGGCGAGTGGGTCAATATCACTGCCCGTAAGAATTAGGAAACAGACTGCAGCAACAGATGACAGGCAGACAGAGGTAGAACATGTATCAGTTTTTTGTAGAAGATGAACAGATCGGGGAAACGATGATCCGTGTCACCGGATCGGATGTCAATCACATGAAAAACGTGCTTCGCATGAAACCGGGGGAGCGCGTGCGCATCAGCAATCAGAGCGGAAGGGATTTTCTGTGCAGGGTGGAATCTTTGTTTGATGAAGAGGTGGTTCTTCAAATCATAGAGAAAGATATTCCGGGCACAGAACTTCCGGCAAAGATCTATCTGTTTCAGGGGATTCCCAAAGGCGAACGGATGGAAACGGTGATTGAAAAAGCAGTGGAACTGGGTGTTCATGAGATCATTCCGGTTGCAATGAAATACTGTGTCGTAAAACTGGATGCGAAAAAAGCCGAAAAAAAAGTAGCCCGCTGGCAGGAGATCGCACGCAGCGCAGCCAAACAGTCGAAGCGCAGTATCATTCCAAAGATCCATCCGCTTATGAGTTTTCGTGAAGCCAGCGAGTATGCGAAGACATGTGACAGAAGATTTGTCCCTTATGAAAATGAAGAAGGGATGGCTGGGACAGCAAAGGCTTTTGAAAATCTTTCTGGTGCAGCCTCCTTCAGTGTGTTTATCGGACCGGAAGGCGGTTTTGCGGAGGAGGAGATCGAGGCGCTTCGTCCGGATTCGCAGGTGATCTCATTGGGCAAGCGTATCCTGCGCACGGACACGGCATCCATCACGATGCTGGCCATGCTCATGATGCATCTGGAGATGAGAGATAGAATGTAGGCAATTGCGAAACTGGCTCATAACGTAGACAGGGAATGTGAGACACCATGTGCTCACATGACCAAAAGATGTAACGCAAATAGTTTCGCAATTGCCTATATCATAGACTTGAGAAAAAGGAGTAGATCCGATGGAAGCATATTTTGACAATTCGGCGACCACACGCTGTCTGGACAGCGTCGTGTCATTGATGCAGCAGGTGCTGTTAGAGGATTACGGAAATCCCTCGTCGCTGCACATGAAGGGTGTCGTCGCAGAAAAATATATCAAAACGGCCACGGAACAGATCGCGCGGACGCTGAAGGTTGCGGAAAAAGAGATCATCTTTACATCCGGTGGCACGGAGAGCAACAATCTGGCGTTGATCGGTGTGGCTTTGGCAAATCAGCGTGCAGGCAAGCATATCATTACCACTTCCATTGAGCATGCGTCCGTTTACAACCCGCTGATCTTTTTGGAGGAGCAGGGCTTTGAAGTGACGTATCTGCCGGTAGATGCGACAGGTATGATCTCGCTAGATGCGCTAAAGGATGCCCTTCGGGAGGATACGATCCTGGTGTCTATGATGCATGTGAATAATGAGATCGGAACCATTGAACCCATTGAGGAAGCGGTGAAACTGATCCATGAGTCAAATCCCGGCACACTCATTCATGTGGATGCCATCCAGTCCTTCGGGAAACTCCGTATCTATCCGAAACGTATGGGAATCGATCTGTTATCTGTCAGCGGTCATAAGATCCATGGTCCAAAGGGGGTCGGTTTTTTGTATGTGAAGGACAAGACAAAGATCAAGCCCATCATTCACGGTGGCGGACAGCAGAAAAATATGCGTTCCGGCACAGAAAATGTGGCGGGGATCGCGGGGCTTGGACAAGCGGTGGAAGAGTTGTACCGTGACTTTGACGAAAAGATCGATCGTCTGTATGAACTGCGCGAATATCTGGCAGAGGGCATGATGCGCTTGGAAGGAACGACTGTAAACGGTGCAGAGGGGCGAAATGCAGCGCCCCATATTGTCAGTGTGAGTTTTGAGGGTATCCGTGCAGAAGTGCTTTTGCATTCTTTGGAAGAGCGGGGAATCTATGTTTCTACCGGTTCTGCGTGTTCTTCCAATCATCCGGCAATTTCCGGTACATTGAAGGCTATCGGGGTAAAACCGGATCTTTTGGATGCCACGGTGCGATTTTCTCTCTCGGTGGAAAGTACCAGAGAGGAAGCCGATTATGTGCTGGATCAGTTGGCACAATTACTGCCGATGCTTCGGAGATTCCGCAGACATTGATCCCTTGAGGGGGAACAGTGATATTCAAATCACAGATTTGTTTTATTCATATAAAGGAGAACTCATGAATTATCAAGCATTTTTAATCAAGTACGGTGAGATTGCCGTAAAAGGAAAAAACAGACACATTTTTGAGGATACGCTGCTTTCGCAGTTGCAGAATGCAGTGCGCCGCGTGGAAGGGGACTTCCATGTGAGTAAAGAGAACGGACGCATGTATGTGGAAGCGCTCGGTGATTACGATTTCGAAGAACTGATGAGTGCGCTGACAAAAGTGTTTGGTGTAGTTGGCATCTGTCCGATGGTCCGTCTGGAGGACGAAGGTTTTGATAAACTGGCAGAAGCAGTCGTTGCTTATGTGGGGGAGGCATATCCCGACAGGAACTTCACTTTTAAGGTAAATGGACGCAGAGCCCGCAAGAACTATCCGATGACTTCCATGGAACTGGCGGCGGCTTTGGGAGAGAAGATCTTAGATGCATTTCCGGAGGTTCGCGTGGATGTACACAATCCGGAAGTATGCATCAACGTAGAGATCCGCAACCATATCAATGTGTACTCTACAGAGATTCCCGGTCCGGGAGGCATGCCTGTAGGCACAGCCGGAAAGGCAATGCTGCTTTTGTCCGGCGGTATTGACAGTCCGGTGGCCGGTTATATGATCGCAAAGCGTGGCGTCAGACTGGAAGCAACCTATTTCCATGCACCGCCGTATACGTCTGAGCGCGCGAAACAAAAGGTCATTGATCTTGCGAAGATCGTTGCACGTTACAGTGGCCCGATCAAATTAAATGTGGTGAATTTTACAGAGATCCAGTTGTATATTTATGAGAAATGTCCACATGACCAACTGACCATCATCATGCGTCGTTATATGATGATGATCGCAGAGCATTTTGCCAAAGCATCCGGCTGTCTGGGACTGATCACCGGAGAGAGCATCGGTCAGGTGGCCAGTCAGACCATGCCGTCACTGGCAGTGACGAACGAAGTATGTACACTTCCGGTTTACCGTCCTCTCATTGGCTTTGACAAGCAGGAGATCGTGGATATTTCCTATAAGATTGATGCCTATGAGACATCCATCCTGCCCTTTGAAGACTGCTGTACGATCTTTGTGGCAAAGCATCCGGTGACAAAACCGAATCTGAAATCCATCAAAAAGTCAGAAGTGCATTTGCAGGAGAAGATCGATGAAATGCTTCAGACTGCCATCGATACGACGGAAGTGATCTATGTAGAACCTTAAGAAATTAAGAAAGAATGCGCTTTGCGCATTCTTTGCGCCCTACCGGAGGATTTTATCGTATTGGAGACAAAGTTTCCTATACGATAAAAACGCCGTCACCATTGGGTGACGGCGTTGATAAGTAGCATACGTGATTACTCAACGATGTACGGTTTGATGACTTCCATGATCTCATCCACATTTGCTTCGGAATGGATAGCCAGTTCGATGGGCTTGGAAAGGTCTAAACTGAAGATACCCATGATAGATTTTGCATCGATCACATATCTTCCGGAGATCAGGTCAAAATCGAAATCAAACTGGGTGATCGAATTGACAAATGACTTTACCTTATCAATGGAATTTAAAGAAATCTGTACTGTTTTCATATTAAAAACCTCCTTGGATTACGTTTTCATCTATTGACATAGTACCGTTTTTCCAAGGAAAAGTCAACTCATTAAGGAATAAAATAACAGTGAATAAAGAAATAAAAAAAAGGACAGCCGCCCTTCACAATCTGGGCTGCAAAGTAAATGCATATGAGACGGAATCCATGCAGCAGATGCTGGAAACAGCGGGTTATCGGATCGTGGATTTCTCGGAAACAGCGGATGTTTATGTGATCAACACCTGTTCCGTGACGAATATGGCTGATCGAAAATCCCGCCAGATGATCCATCGTGCGAAGAGCAAAAATCCCGAGGCGGTCATTGTGGCTGCCGGCTGCTATGTACAGACCGCGGGGGAGGAGATCAAGCAGGATCTTTCCATCGATATCCTGATCGGAAACAATAAAAAGGGAGAACTGATCTCACTTTTGGATCAGTACTTTGAGGACCATGCCCATGCGGTAGACGTGATCGATATCAATGAGGGGACTTTGCCTTACGAGGAAATGACACTGGCAAAAACTGGGGAGCACACAAGAGCCTTTTTGAAGGTACAGGACGGCTGTAATCAGTTT
>CAMBUC010000032.1 GCA_945871045.1 uncultured bacterium | reverse complement strand
TCCCGCAGATCGTCTTTTTGATCTCCCGCTGGAAAGCTGCACCGACACCGATCACGACTTCTTTCGGATCGGTACCTTTCTGTGCCTTCGGGTAACCGGAATAGTCGGATTTTTTTTCATTGATACGATCCCGGCCCACCATGGATGGAGCCTCGTTCGTAGGAATGGAAGCATCAGCCGTCGTCTGCTGCCCGATCTGAGCCAGAACAGCACTTGTAATCTGTTTAATTAACTCTTTACTTACCTGCATGCTTCTACCTCCTAAATGTCCTGAGGGTTGATAATGTGGGGGATCTTCTTGATCTCTTCCCAACGCTCACCCTCAACGCGGTATCCGGTTCCCGGACCCATATAATCATTCGGTGTATTGACACCGGAGAGCACATGAAACTCACGGTCAAGAATCGCCGCGGTCTGCATGTAATCACCGATCACTCTCTGTTTTAACATATTCAAAACGTCCATCGCCACATCTTCGTAGCCGGACTCTGCCAGTGCTTTGACTACATCGACACCGGTAATGCCACGTTTGAGCACATCCTCTGCCGCCATCAGATCCGCTGTCACATCGCGCTCCAGTGTGTCTTTACTGCCGTGGGCGTAGGTAACCGCCTCCACCTGCTCGTCAGAGATGGGGGACAGTCCCAAATGACGGAATACCGCCTGAACTGCCTTTCCGGCTTTTCTTCTGACCCGGATCACTTCTTCCTCTGTCACCGGACGAAGGCCGCCGTCCACCTGCATATCTCTCTGCATGACATTGTAATCGTCAAAATCCTCCGCATCAAAGTTGGAACCGGCAAACATATTATCGTAATTGGGCTCTGCCGCATAACCGGAGAAGATAAAATCCGTTCCAGGGAAGAACTGCAGCATCGTTCTTGCGGTTCTTCGCATATCGGAATTTGAAAAACTCTGGTCATTGGAAGATGCACACTCCAGACCAAGAAGGGCTGCCACAAGATTTTCACTCATAACTTCGCGGATACCGGCCGGTACGGCACCAGCCACACCGATACAACTAACGGAACCGTTCTGGATACCCTGACTGCCGGCACCCTTTGTCACATACAGGCAACGGCACTCCAGATAGAGCATGGACTTTTTCTCACTGCTGCCCATCAGAACTTCCGATCCGGCGCCTGAGGTAAAGCGCACCTTCAAGCCTCTGGAAGCGTAGGCAGAATTCAAAAATGCTTTGGAATAGGGGGTATCATCTCCGTCAATAAATACTTTCTCTGTACCGTAAACGGATAAGGTCTCTGCGTATGTAGTCAGACCACGGATGCCCAGTTCCAGTTCGGTAGCCTCCTCGGCAGAACACTGGGTCAGCACCCCCGGGCGACCAACCTGAGAACCGATCAGCAGTGCCATGGCACTAAGGGGCGCATATCTGGCAACACCCATGGTGGTCTCTTCTTCGGCAAATCCTCGCAACGCACCCTCTGCTGCATCTGCGGCGATCTGTACTGGATCATCCTTCAGGTTCGTGATGTGAGCCTGATTGCCCGGAGTCTTTCTGGCACGGATCTTCTGCATGCCCATCATCAGTTCTACGACATTCAGATAATTCATGACCTCTGCCATCTTCGCAGGTGTAATACCCGAAATCAGTTCCAGGATCTCTTTTCTGGAAACGTGAATGTCCACGATCATCCGGGCGATTTCCAGCGATGGTACACTCATAGATTTCTCTGTTCGTTCAATATTAATCGAATAATCGGCAATAAACTGGTCGATAAAATCAAAGTCTTCCCGTTTCTTTCCGTCCAGTTCGACGATTTTTCCATCCTGTACTTTTACGGATGGACTGGGATCATAAGGGCTTTTCATTGCCACAAATCCCATTTCCGGCCATTCATTGATATATCCATCCAGATTGACCGGACGCTTGTCCAGTGTTTCAATTCGTTTTGATCTCTTCATTTTCTCGCTCCCTATGGATACCACAATTGATATATGCAACATTATACACCAAATTTTGCACAATAGCAACGGAAAAGGAAAAGGGATGCAGTAACGATTTGAAATCGTTACCGCGTCCCTTTTTATTTCCTGAATTCGCCCGCCATATTGATCAGAAATTCCGCATTGGTGGGTCTTCCATTTAAATTATCACAAGGATACGGATACATCTCGCGCAAGGTCCTTAAGTTGCTGCGTTTCCATACCGATTCAATGGCATTTCGGATCGTCCGCTCCACGCTGCAGCAGGTGATCCCTCTTTGTTTTGCGACCTTCGGATAGATATCACGAGTGACGAGGATCGGTTGTCCGTACTTCGTCTGCGCGATCAGAAGCATCGCCTCAACAATATTATAGAAGCCGCTCTGCCCCTGCCTGAATCCCATTTTAATAAGCGTATGCTCAATCTTCTCCCGCGTGTCTTCGTTCTGTCTGTTCTCTTTTGGCAATAACTGAATCGGATCGATGATTGAAACATGATCGCTATGGCATTTTCCGTCACGGCCAGCATAGTAGATCACAACGGATGCTCCTCCCAACGAACCATGTAAATATTCAATAAATCGCTCCTCTTCTCCCGTTTCAAATACTGTCACATTCATACTTACCTACTCCTTTTTCGTTTTTAATAATCTCCGCAGGTATTGGATCTGATTGAATTTTAAACATTAACTCCTTGCAAGTCGTAGGTTAACATAACCGTATTTTAAACAAAAGTTTTTTCAGAAATTTGCAAAAAACTAGTCAATTTATGCAAAATTTTGTCCAAAATACGCACATATTTTCTCTTTTGCATCAATATAAAAGTTTCGGCTGACAGGAATCCGGCGACCATCCTGCATCGTCAAATAGTTCTTGCCATATAAATCCAGAGAATCCAGATTGACCACAAAGGACACATGGGTCTGGACAAAACGCCCATCCTCCAGAAGAGGACCCAGTTTGTTGGAAAAAGACTCCCGAATGGTCACGCTCTCATAAATCTTTCCGCTGTTGGTTGTCAGAAGAACACTCTGGTTTTTACGCTCCACATACATGATGGAAGAAAAGCGAAGTCTCTGCCTGCCTTCCGTTGTGTTTATGAGAAAATACTTCGGCGCCCCGCTCTCATAAAGCATTGTGCAGACATAATCCATCGTCTCAAAAAAGGTACTCTGGCTGATGGGCTTCACGAAATAGCGAAGCGCATACACAGTAAAGGCCTTCATCGTATCTTCTTTGGAAGAAGTAATAAAAATGATCGGATTATGGTGATAGCGGAGCCGGATCTCTTTTGCCAGTTCAATCCCATTTCCATCAGGAAACATGATATCTAACAGATACACGTCTGACTCCACCCGGTCCAGATCTTTGATCAGTGCAAGGGGCGAATCATATTCCATGATCTCAAGCGTCTCTATGTCACGATGCCTTTGGTACTCCCAAAGCAGTTCTTTTAATATTTCTCGTCCGATCTCATTATCATCACATATACTGACAATCATTGTTTCCTTTTCCTTTTTGTATATTGATCACTCCAGCGTGATCTTTAACCTGAGGGGATTGTGGTCTGCATGCTTGAAGCCAAGATCCACAGTTTCCATTTGTTCTACCTTGATATTCGATGAAACTAAAAATCCATCCAGCATGTAATATTGAAATGCCGGATCCGCAGGGTCATAGGAACGATCCAAAGAACGGCAGCTGGGCACACTGACATCCATCAGACACTGCACATCAATAAAGTCCTCGGTCTTCATAATGCCGGGTTCCCAAAGGTCCTCCCTTTGATGCGGATATGAGGATAAATCGGTGGTATCAAAGGACTGGTTAAAATCGCCTCCGGCAACCACGTAATTTCCCTTGTTGATTTCCTCTTCGATCAACTGCGCAAGCATTTTCGTCTGGGCTTCTTTCCCCTCACCATCATCATAGGCTTCCAGATGCAGATTGATCACAACCAGTTCTTTCCCGGATTCTTCCACCGGTATCCGGCTCACCAAAAGACAGCGTTTCAGGTTCGCCAGCCGCACCGGATAGGAAAAAGGACACGGCAAAGAAACCCGCTCTGCTCCCAAGGACGGATACGCACTATAAGTGGCGATTCCCGACTGCTCCTTCCCGACCGGCGGGAAGGGATAGGGCACAAACAATGTTTTAAAATTATATGCCAGATAATTTTCATAGGAAAGACCTGCCTGCTCCATGCCCGAAGCGATGGCAGACCGCTCATCAATATAGTAGGAATGGGTGGTATCCTCATCTACTTCCTGCAAAAGCAATAGATCTGCTTCTTCTTTTGCCAAAAAGTCTATGATCGCCGAAAGATTTTCTTCCACCCGCTCCTTGGTAGAAGGTTTTACCTTTTTTCCTCCATCCATAAAGAAATCGGCATTGTCTCCCAACCCGCAAAAACCGATATTCCACGCCACCACATCCACGGTATCGCCGATATGCAGTGTCTGTTCTGCCTGACCAAAGGTTTCCACCGGCTCCGTAGCCTCCGGCTTGTATTCCGTAACCGTCAGGATCAATATGATGATCAAATATCCAACCAGTACCGCACCGATCACTGCTGCGATCGTCAGACCGGCTATTTTCGCTGCTTTTCTCATGCATTTACTCCAGTCAATTCATCCATAAGCGCCCAGATCTCTTCTCTGCCCTGTTTCGTCTGGGCCGAGAAAGGTATCACAATATCTTCTGTCTTTAATCCAAGTCCGGCGCGCACCTCTTTGATGGCTTTCTGAACCTGTGAACGTTTCAATTTGTCCAATTTCGTCGCAATGATGATCGGCTGATACCCCTGATAGACGATCCAGTCATACATCGTCTTATCATTCTTTCCCGGCGTATGACGGATATCAACCAAAAGGAATACGGCTTTGAGCTGCTTACTTTTATGAAGATAGTTTTCGATCATCTTGCCCCATTTTAGTTTTTCGGATTCCGCCACTTTCGCGTATCCATAGCCCGGAAGATCCACCAGATACATGGCGGAATTGATATTATAAAAGTTGATGGTCTGGGTCTTTCCCGGCTGTGAAGAGGTCCGCGCCAAAGATTTGCGGTTCATCAGTGCATTGATCAGAGAGGATTTCCCCACATTTGACTTTCCGGCAAATGCGATCTCCGGCAACTGATTATCCGGGATCGTGCTTGTAATTCCGCAGACAGTTTCCAGACTTACTTCTTTAATTACCATCCTTTGCCTCCTTTACCAATACAACTTCCAGCACTTCCTGCATCTGCTCCACCGGGACAATGGAAAGGCCCTTCGTGATCTCTGCTGCGATCTCCTCCAGATCCTTTACATTTTTTCCGGGAATACAGACCGTCTTTACACCGGCATTTTTAGCTGCCAGTAGTTTTTCCTTTAATCCTCCGATGGGAAGTACCCGTCCACGCAGTGTGATCTCGCCTGTCATTGCCACATCCGCACGGGCCGGTGTATTGGTCACCGCGGATAGCATCGCAGATGCCATGGTGATACCTGCGGAAGGACCATCTTTTGGAACTGCCCCCTCGGGAATATGAATGTGAATGTCATGGGTTTTGAAAAACTCTTTATCCACGCCGTAGGATTCACTGACAGAGCGCACAAAACTAAGGGCTGTCTGGGCAGACTCCTTCATCACGTCACCCATCTGACCGGTCAGTTTCATCTCACCTTTTCCGGGCATGAGATTGACCTCAACCTCCAAAGTAACACCGCCTACACTGGTCCATGCAAGCCCCCGGACGATTCCTATTTCATTGGTCTTTCCGGCCTTCTCTTCGCTGTATTTTTCTTTTCCAAGATACTGCTGCAGATTGCCGGAGGTGATCTTTATCTGTTCTTTTTTGCCTTCATAGATCTGTCTTGCAGATTTTCTGCAGATCTCACCTAACTTGCGCTCCAGATTACGAACGCCTGCTTCTCTTGTATAACCGGAAATGATCTGTTCCATGGAGGACCTGCTGATGGTCAGTTGGTCTTCTTTCAGTCCATTCTTTTTCATCTGCTTGGGAAGGAGATGATCCATGGCAATATGATACTTTTCGTTTGCTGTGTAACTGCTTACCTCGATCAGTTCCATACGGTCAAGAAGAGGCCTGGGGATCGTCTCTGTGGAATTTGCCGTACAGATGAAAAGTACCTCTGAAAGATCCACCGGGATCTCTACATAATGATCGCGGAATCTACAGTTCTGCTCACCGTCCAACACTTCAAGCAAAGCAGAAAAGGTATCACCCTTATGGTTCTCACTGCTGACCTTGTCAATCTCGTCTAACAGGATCAGCGGATTGCTGACCCCTGCCGTACGCAGCGCAGTCACCAGACGTCCCGGCATCGCGCCCACATAAGTACGTCTGTGTCCGCGGATCTCTGCCTCATCGCGCACGCCGCCCAGACAGATCCGCACGTATTTTTTATTTAATGCCTCCGCCACCGAACGGGCGATGCTTGTCTTTCCGGTTCCGGGAGGACCCACCAGACAGATAATGGGGCTTTCTCCTTTATTCGTCAGGTTGCGCACTGCCAGAAATTCCAACATGCGCTCCTTTACCTTTTCCAGTCCAAAATGCTGTTCTTCCAGCACCTGTTTGGCATGGTTCAGATCCTTATTGTCCTTTGATGCCTTTTTCCAAGGAAGTTCCAGCAACGTTTCGATATAGCCGCGCACAACTGCACTTTCCGACGAATTGGAAGGGATGTTTTTAAAACGATCGATCTCTTTGCCGATCTTTTCTTTTACTTTTTCATCGGCTTTCAGTTTTTTCAGTTCTTCCCGGAAACGATCCACATCGCTCTCCGTGTTATCTTCTCCCAGTTCCTGACGGATCACCTTCATTTGTTCACGCAGCAGGTATTCTTTCTGGTTCTTATCGACGGCTGCCTTTACTTTTTCCTGAAATTCATTTTTGATGGCAATGATCTCCATCTCCTGTAAAAGCATGGCAACCAGCACTTCGTAACGCTCCGTCAGTGTAACTGCTTCCAACAAGTGCTGTTTTCCGCGAACATCCACTGCCAGGCTGTTTGCGATGGCATCCAATGTCCCATCCAGATCTGTGCGTTCATTGATCTGACGCACAAAATCCTTGCCGACTTTTCCATGTACCGCTGCATAACGGGTAAATGTTTCCTGAACGCCCCTAAGCATTCCCTGCTTGACGTTTTCTCCCAGTTCGTCCAATTCTTCTGCTTCAAAACGGATCGCCTGTACCTTCAGGAATGTTTCTTCTTCCAGTATCTCTCCCAGTTCCGCCCGCTCTTCACCTTCCACCAGTACGCGGATAACTCCGCCCTGCATTTTGATGACCTGCTTGATGTAGGCAATCGTTCCGATACTATATAAATCCTCCTGTCCCGGCTCATCTACGTCCGGATTGCGCTGTGCGACGAGGAATATTTTTTCATTTTCCATCATCGCCTGCTCAACTGCATGGATCGAGCGGGGTCTGCTAATGTCAAAATGCATCATCATGCCCGGCAGAATCACCATGCCACGCAATGCGACTGCCGGAAGTTGTACGATGATTTCTGTCATTCCACTACCTCTACAAATCTATTTTCTGTTGGCACGCCACCACGTAAAGCAATATCTATGCAGGCGGCAGTTTTCTCTCTATACGCGCCCGCCTGTCTGTATGTCAGTTTCGCCAGTCGCCTATGCTTTCCGGGTGAATCACGCGGGCAGTCACAGAGTCCAAGCAAAGACGGCTTGGCTCTGCTGACTTCTGACTGGCTGCTTTACGTTTTCTCCGCGTGAACCCGCCGCATAAACGACGTGTCGAAGCCTGACACACAGGGCACGGACGCGAATTACATGTATCACCGCCTGAGCCATCGACAGTTTTCAGGCAAGGATGGCGGAGGATGTTTTCCGATGGAAGACCCTCGAAAAGCGTCGGTACTTGGATTTTTCGAGTGAGGGCTTCACGAAGAAAAATCCTTAGTATCCGCTACGCTTTTCGCGGAGCGAGAGCGTGTCTTACATGGAAACATCTCCGACACCCTTTTCGTTACGTAAACAGGCGAAGGCGTCCTTTGGTATACAGCCAGGCGGGCGCGCCACATTCACCTGCAACGCCTGAGCCGCCGGAAAACACAAAACCCGCCTGTAGAGATGACTCACAGGCGGGCCTCACGCTTTCGTTACGCTCCCTTTCGTTCGATCATCGGTTCACCGGTTGCTTCCACGGCTCCACGCGTGATCGTACATGCGACGATATCCTCATCTGAGGGAATTTCATACATCAGATCTTCCAGTGTGCGTTCCATGATGGAACGAAGTCCTCTGGCACCGGTTTTCTGCTCTAATGATTTATCTGCGATCGCTTCCACTGCATCATCCTCAAAATAGAGTTCCACGCCGTCTAACTCGAACAATCTCGTATACTGTTTGATCAGGGAGTTTTTCGGCTCCTTTAAGATGCGTACAAGCGCTTCCTTATCCAAGGAATCCAAAGATACATTGACCGGCACACGTCCCACAAACTCCGGAATCAGCCCGAATTTCACAAAATCCTGCGGCATGACATGTTTGAACAATTCGCCGGTATTTTTCTCATTTTTCTCTCGGATCTCTGCATTGAATCCAATGGATTTCTGGTCCATGCGGGTCTCAATGATCTTCTCCAAACCATCAAAAGCACCACCACAGATAAACAGAATATTCGTCGTATCGATCTGGATCAGTTCCTGCTGAGGATGTTTTCTTCCCCCCTGGGGTGGAACACTCGCCTGTGTACCCTCCAGGATCTTGAGAAGCGCCTGCTGAACACCCTCTCCGGAAACATCACGGGTGATAGATACATTTTCCGACTTCTTTGTGATTTTATCAATCTCATCGATGTAAACTATACCACACTGTGCACGCTCAATATCATAATCCGCTGCCTGGATCAATTTTAACAGAATGTTTTCCACATCCTCGCCCACATATCCGGCTTCTGTCAGTGTGGTTGCGTCTGCGATGGCAAACGGAACATTTAATACCCGCGCCAGAGTCTGTGCCAGAAGCGTTTTACCGGAACCGGTAGGACCCAGCATCAGAATGTTGCTCTTCTGCAGTTCCACATCGTTCTCCTGCTCGCTCATGATACGCTTATAGTGATTGTATACTGCAACGGACAGTACTTTTTTTGCTTCCTCCTGTCCGATCACATATTCATCCAAAAATTCTTTTAATTTCTTCGGTTTCTGAAGATTGATCTCAAAATCAGGCTTTGATTTCATCGGTTCATCTTCAAATTCCTCTTCTATGATCTCTGCACAAATGTCCACACACTCATCACAGATGTAGGCTCCGCCCGGACCTGCGATCAGTTTGCGCACCTGCTCCTGGGTTTTTCCACAGAAGTTGCAGCGGATCTTTTCCATATTCTTACCTGCCACTGTTGTCTCTCCCAAATCCTGTATTATGACCGTTTTCAGCATGCCACTGATCCGGTCAAAAATGATTAATGGTTGGTGATGATACGATCGATCAAACCATATTCAACCGCTTCCTGTGCGGTCATGTAATTATCGCGCTCCGTATCGGCAGCAACCTGCTCATATGACTTTCCGGTATTCGCTGCCAGGATCTCATTTAATTTCTTTTTCGTCTTTAAGATGTTTTCCGCTGCGATCTGGATCTCTGTTGCCTGTCCTTTCGCTCCACCGGAGGGCTGATGGATCATGATCTCTGCATTGGGAAGCGCAAAACGTTTGCCTTTCGTTCCGCCTGCCAATAAAAATGCACCCATGCTGGCTGCCATTCCGATACAGATCGTAGATACATCGCATTTAATGTACTGCATTGTATCATAGATCGCCATGCCTGCGGTCACCATTCCCCCGGGAGAATTGATGTATAAATGAATATCTTTTCCGGGGTCTTCCGACTCTAAGAAAAGAAGCTGTGCGACGGTAAGACTCGCAGTGGTCTCATTGACCTCCTCACCCAAAAAGATGATACGCTCTTTTAACAGCCTGGAATAAATATCATAGGAACGCTCTCCTCTGCTGGTCTGCTCTACGACATAAGGTACTAAACTCATATTAACCTCCTTTGGCGTTTTTCCGGCAACGCCCGCCATCATGTATATAAAAGTCTATGAAGTAAGAAACAGACTGACCCGTCATAAGGCCAGCCTGCTTATCGTTTGTATTATTCAGCGTCTGCTTCTGCGGTCTTGGATTTTGCTTTTGCTCTTTCCTTTACATTCGCCATAATGAACTCTACTGCCTTCTTAATGGCAAGGTCGCGCTTCATAGAATCTTTCTCAGCCTCTCCCATGTATGACTTTAAGTCTTCTGCCTTCATGCCATACATCTCAGCCATCTTTGTAACCTCTGCATCAACATCTTCATCTGTTGCCTCAAGGTTCTCTTCCTTTGCGATCTGCTCTAAAACAAGGCTGCTCTGGATGCGCTGCAATGCCTCCGGACGAACCTGCTCTTTCATCTTGTCAATGGTCATGCCAGAGAACTGCATGTACTGATCAAAGGACATACCCTGTGCAGAAATACGCTGTGCAAACTCCTCGATCATATTCTCTGCCTGCATGTCGATCATTGCCTCGGGAATCTCCATCTTAGACTTGTCAATGATCTTCTGGATCGCCTCATCCTCCTTGGTTCCCTTTGCAGCGTTCTCTTTGCGCTCCTGCAGTTTCTTCTTTGTATCCTCACGGTACTCAGCCATGGTATCGAACTCAGAAATATCCTGTACGAACTCATCGTTTAACTCAGGAAGTTCTTTTGCACGGATCTCGTTGATCTTTACCTTGAATAAAGCAGGCTTTCCTGCTAACTCAGCCGCCTGATACTGCTCAGGGAATGTAACATTTACTTCTACTTCCTCGCCGGCATTCTTGCCAACTAACTGATCTTCAAATGTATCAATGAAAGAATGAGATCCGATCTCCAAGGAATGATTCTCGCCCTTTCCGCCTTCAAATGCAACCCCGTCTACAAATCCCTCAAAGTCGATCACTGCGGTATCGCCTTCCTGTACCGGACGGTCTGTAATGGTAACAGTTCTTGCATTGATATTTCTCTGCTGCTCAATCTCCGCATCCACTTCCTCATCGGATACGCTGGTATCGATCTTTGTAACAGTTACACCGTTGTATTTTCCTAAAGTTACTTCCGGTCTCTTAGCCACTTCTGCGGTAAAGATGAAATCTTTTCCTTTCTCGATCTGAGTCACATCGATGGTGGGACGGGAAACAACATCTACACCGCTCTCATCCACAACTGCGGGATAATTTGTCTGCAGCAGGATGTTTGCAGCATCTTCATAAAAAATCTCGGGACCGTACATCTTCTCGATCATTGCCTGAGGTACTTTGCCCTTACGGAATCCCGGAATGGAAATCTTGTTTTTCTGCTTATTATACGCAGACTTGATGGCTGCATCTACTTCCTTCGCCTCAACCGTAGCGGTGAGTTTCACCATATTCTTTCCTAAATCTTCAACCTGTACATTCATTGTAACTGTTTCCTCCTTAAATAGAATCATATTTATAATGAAAAAGCGTTGCTGCAAAAGGGCATAGCAACGCCTATGCAGTCATTTATGGATTATAACATAGGAATATTGGAATTTCCACCTCTTTTTGCAAATTTTTTACGAAAGCACTAGAAAAAAGGGTGTGTCCGGCGCTATTTATTGACCAGATACACCCTTTTTTCTTTTTCAGGACTTTTCCGGATGAAATTACTTCATCTGCTCCTCCTGCTTTTTGATCATTTTTCTGACCATTTCTCCACCGATAGAACCAGCCTCGCGAGAAGAAAGATCGCCGTTGTAGCCGTCCTTTAACTGAACGCCCAGCTCACTTGCAACTTCTTCTTTAAAACGCTTCATTGCGTCCTTTGCCTCAGGCACTTCCATTCTGTTCTTTCCGGTGTTTGAATCATTACTTGCCATGGTTGTTTCCTCCATATCCATTTGCTGCGTAGTGTAAACTCTAATGATTTACTCTACAATGCTAGTGTTTCCATTCGATCGGTAAATATGATAGGAAAATTCTGGCTTACTTTCATTTCTATTCGACCGCAGGGACAGCCCCTTCTTCGGACAGACGCTCCAGGATCTGCGCCATCTTCTTTTTGCGAAACAGCACCACAAGCACAATGAAATACGGAATCACTGCAAAGACCTGCACCGGTTGGTACTCGGAAATGATCTCTGTCAGTTTTCCATCGTACAGCCCGCTTGTGATGAGCGCCGCGGCGTCCACAAGGGCGTGGAGAAACACCGGCACCCAGATATTTCCTGTGCGGTAAAACACAGCCACAAAAACCATTCCCATACCTGACGCCACCACGCACTGTACCAACACTCCTACCGGTTCTGCACCCAACAGATTGGACAAATGCGCCATGCCAAATAACAGACCGGATAGGATCGTTGCCTTCCACACACCTTTTTTTGTCGCTCCAAAATGGCGGAGCAGTAATTCAGAATGAATCCCCCGGTACATCCATTCCTCTGTGATGCCAACAAGGATCATGCAGATCAGGTAGGCGGCGATCAGATACCAGGGCCTTAAGATACGCTCTCCCGAATAAACAGCAAACAGGGAAGACGCGCTCAGCATGCTGAGTACAAGGAAATATCCGCCTACCAACAGGCCCTTAAAAAAACCGGTTCCTTTTCGAAAAAGGACATAGGTACACCCACTGAGCCACATGGCCGCAAAGACCACAATGGCTCCCACCAGTTCTGACATACTTTGGAGCACAAAGATATCCATTTCAACGACTCCCGGTATGTATGCGATGAGCATGCTCATGATCATAATACTGGCCGTCACCACAATCTCCAAAAGAATACAGTAAACAATCGTATGCTTTTTTGCAAAATGTTGTATCGTTTTCATCTTAAGGCCTTACCTCCTGTTTCCAAACCACCAGATATCCGGCTGCCGTAAAAACGACTGTGACACAAAGTACTGCTGCCGCCCCGTAAATACGGGCGTGGGCCACGATATGTTCAATGGCCTGATTCAAAAAGATCACTACCTGATTGGCAGCAGGGTTATGGGTCAAAAGCGGTATCAGCCGCGGTACGCCAATACAAAGGATCATGTAAAGCACCCACCATATCCAGAAGGCTGCTTTTCCAAAGCGGCTGAGAGTCGCCCCGAAAAATACGCTGACCGCTGTTCCCACCAAAGCGAATGCCAGCACATACGGTAACTGTAAGACCACATCTACAAAAGATTCGATCTCTATCCCGGGATACATGACATGCAGTCGCCAGATCTCAAAAACACTCAAAAGTTTTAACAGCAGCACCAGTACAAGAAA
>CAMBUC010000031.1 GCA_945871045.1 uncultured bacterium | reverse complement strand
TGGCAGATTTTTTGATGAAATATAACAAAATTCGTTGAAAAATCTGCCACTTTATTGTATTATAGTACTTACCATGCCTAATTAAGGCATACGACGAAAGAGATCTCACGATAAGATGATTGGATGAATGGAGGAAAAAGTATGTACCCGATCGTGAAGAAAGAGGTTTTGGCCGACAAGATCTTCCTTATGGAAGTAAAGGCAGAGCGTTGTGCACAGGCTTGCCTGCCCGGCCAGTTTGTAATTGTAAAGACAGATGAGAAGGGAGAGCGCATTCCTTTAACAATCTGTGATTATGACAGAGAGGCTGGAACAGTAACTATCGTTATTCAGGCTGTTGGAGCTTCCACCGAGCGTATGCTCGAAAATATCGACACAATGGAAGCATTCCAGGATTTTGTTGGACCTTTGGGATGCCCTTCTGAACTGTGCTTAGAGGAAAATCTGGAAGAAACAAAAAAGAAGAAGATCGTATTTATTGCCGGTGGACTCGGAACGGCTCCGGTATATCCTCAGGTAAAGTGGCTGCATGAGCACGGCGTGGAAGCCGATGTCATCATGGGATCCCGTACAAAGGATCTGTTATTCTACATGGATGAGATGAAGGCGGTATCGAAAAACTGCTACATCTGTACCGATGACGGAAGTTTCGGTTTCCATGGAGTGGGAACTGCACAGTTGCAGGCATTGTATGACCAGGGCGTGACCTATGATCACTGTGTAGCCATCGGTCCGATGATCATGATGAAATTTGTATCTATCCTCACCAAGCAGTTGAATCTGCCTACCATCGTTTCCATGAATCCCATCATGGTAGACGGAACCGGAATGTGTGGCGCATGTCGTTTAGTTGTAGGAGATCAGGTAAAGTTCGCATGTGTAGACGGACCGGAGTTTGATGGACATTTGGTTGATTTTGATCAGGCAATGAAGAGAATGCAGCAATATAAGACCGAAGAGGGAAGAGCAAAACTTGCATTAGAAGAAGGAGACACCCATCACGGCGGCTGTGGACATTGTGGAGGTGACAAATAATGGAAGGAATGACAAAAGTACCTGTTCGTGAGCAGGATCCCAAGGTTCGTGCAACGAATTTTGAGGAAGTATGTTTAGGTTATAATGAGGAGGAAGCAGTTGAAGAGGCAAAGCGCTGCTTAAACTGCAAGAATCCGTTATGTGTAAAGGGATGCCCGGTATCGATCAACATTCCCGCTTTTATTCAGAAAGTGAAAGAGCGCAAGTTTGAGGAGGCTTATCAGATCATTAGCGAGTCTTCTGCACTTCCGGCTGTATGTGGGCGTGTTTGCCCGCAGGAGACCCAGTGCGAGGGAAAATGTATCCGCGGCATTAAGGGCGAAGCCGTTTCTATCGGAAAATTAGAGCGTTTCGTTGCTGACTGGGCAAGAGAAAACGGAATCAAGCCCAAGAAGGCTGAGAAGATGAACGGGCATAAGGTAGCCGTGATCGGTTCCGGCCCGGCGGGTCTGACCTGTGCAGGTGATCTTGCAAAACTCGGTTACGAGGTTACTATTTTTGAGGCCCTGCATGAGGCAGGCGGCGTTTTGATCTATGGTATTCCGGAGTTCCGTTTACCGAAGAACAAAGTCGTTGCTGCTGAAGTAGAGAATGTAGAATCTTTAGGAGTAAAAATCGAGAAGAATGTTGTCATCGGAAAGTCAACTACGATCGATGAGTTGATCGAGAAAGAAGGATTTGAGGCAGTATTTATCGGTTCCGGTGCAGGACTTCCCAGATTCATGGGTATTCCCGGAGAGCAGGCAAACGGCGTATTCTCAGCAAACGAGTTCCTGACCAGAAACAATCTGATGAAGGCATTTATGGAGGGATATGATACTCCTATCAGCCGAGGAAAAAAAGTAGTTGTTGTCGGTGGCGGTAACGTAGCGATGGATGCTGCCAGAACCGCTCTTCGTCTTGGCGCTGAAGTGCATGTTGTATACCGTCGTGGCGAAGCAGAACTTCCGGCACGAGTAGAAGAAGTGCATCATGCAAAAGAAGAAGGTATTATTTTTGATCTTCTTCAGAATCCTACCGAGATCCTTGTGGATGAGAATGGTTGGGTAAAGGGTATCAAGATCATAAAGATGGAACTTGGTGAGCCGGATGAATCAGGAAGAAGAAGCCCCGTTGAGATTCCCGGTTCCGAGTATGAGATTGAAGCAGATACTGTGATCATGTCTCTTGGTACTTCTCCGAACCCGCTGATCTCTTCCACCACAAAGGGACTGGAGATCAATCGCAGAAAATGTATCGTAGCTGCCGAAGAAACAGGCGCAACCTCAAAAGAGGGCGTTTATGCCGGCGGTGATGCAGTGACCGGTGCAGCCACTGTGATCCTTGCAATGGGTGCAGGAAAGGCTGCTGCAAAGGGAATCGATGAATATTTATCTGCAAAATAAAAAAGAGGAGTGTATGGAAAAATGAAAAAAGTTTGGGAAGCGTGGACGAGTGTCAGTCTTGTCATACGAATTCTGATAGGTCTGATCATTGGAGCAATGCTAGGACTGATCGTTCCGCAGGCTACTGCAATTGGTATTTTGGGAGATATTTTTGTTGGCGCTTTAAAAGCGATCGCGCCGCTTTTGGTATTTTTCCTTGTTATCAGTTCGCTCAGTAATGCCACCAACAGCCACGGAGGAGTGATCCGAACGGTTATCGTAATGTATATGTTCAGTACATTTTTAGCTGCTTTTATTGCAGTGATCGTCAGCAGGATCTTTCCGATCAATATGGTTTTAGTAGACGCTGTGACAGATGCGACAGCGCCTCAGGGTGTTGTTGAGGTTTTGAAGAACTTGCTTATGAATGTTGTATCAAATCCGATTTCTTCTCTTGCCAGTGCAAACTATGTAGGAATTCTTGCATGGGCAGTGATCATTGGTCTGGCATTTAAGGCAGCCAGTGATTCCACGAAGAAAGTGCTGAATGATATTTCCGTAGGGCTTTCTCAGGCAGTTACATGGATCATCAACCTGGCGCCTTTTGGAATCCTTGGTCTGGTATTTACAACTGTTTCAGAGAATGGTTTGGATATCTTTACCTCTTACGGCAAGTTGTTAGCAGTATTAGTGGGATGTATGTTATTCATCTACTTTGTAACAAATCCGATCCTTGTATACTGGTGCATCCGAAAAAATCCTTACCCGCTGATCTTTAAGTGTTTGAAGAAGAGTGCGATCACCGCATTCTTTACACGTAGTTCGGCAGCAAATATTCCGGTTAACATGAAAGCATGCGAGGAGTTCGGACTGGATAAAGATACTTATTCTGTAACGATCCCACTTGGTGCGACGATCAACATGGACGGTGCTGCCATTACGATTACAGTTATGACGATGGCTACAGCTGCAACACTTGGAATTGCTGTGGATTTCCCTTCGGCGATCATCCTTAGTGTTCTGGCTGCACTTTCAGCATGTGGCGCTTCCGGTGTAGCAGGCGGATCATTACTTTTGATCCCTCTTGCATGTTCGCTATTTGGTATTTCCGATGCGATCGCTTATCAGGTGGTAGCAGTTGGATTTATCATTGGTGTCGTTCAGGATTCGGTTGAGACTGCACTGAATTCTTCTTCCGATCTACTTCTTTCAGCAGCGGCTGAGATGCGTCAGTGGAGACTGAATGGTAAAGAAATTAAATTTTAATTAAAAAAATACGGCTGATTTCTCAGCCGTATTTTTTATTCCAATATACATTCCATCAGTTTGTCATTCATTTCAGGACTCATGATACAGAAACGGATGTATCGGTCGTCCAGAAACGGGAAGGTGGAACAGTCGCGGATCATCATGCAGCGGCGGATCGCTTTGTCAAACAGCGCTTCGCTTGTTTGATCTTCACGCAATAATTTTACCAGTAAAAAGTTTGCCGAGGGCTCATATACTTTGTAGTCAGGATGTGCAGACAGCATATTGTACATGCGTTCCCGTTCAGAGGAGATCAGTGCACGGGTCTTTTCGATGTATTCCTGATCGGTGAACATGATCTCGCCTGCAATGGCTGCCAGTGAACTGATGCTCCAGGGATTCTGCCGCGTGCTCAGGCTCTTTAACAGGTCCTGATTGCCGGTAACCGCATAGCCAAGCCGAAGGCCAGGTGCTGCAAAAAATTTGCTTGTTCCCCGAAGGATGATCAGATTATTATAGTATTTCGTCAAAGGAATCGCGGTAACTTTCTCCACTTCAGCAGCAAATTCCACATAAGTCTCATCGATCATAACAAAAATACCGTGCTCTTTGCAGGCATCCAGAATACGGCGCATTTGCCGGCTTGTAATGCAGGTACTGGTGGGGTTGTTCGGGTTGCAGATGATGAGCATATGGATCGTTTCGTTTAATTTGGAAAGGAAGTCATCCAGCCGGATCTTAAAATCATCGGATTCCTTCAAAGGATAGTAGATCGTTGTACCACCGCTGAGTTTTACTTCCCGTTCATATTCGGAGTAGGTAGGACCGAGGATCATTGCTTTTTTTGGACGTTCGATCTGGATGATCAGAGATATGAGTTCGGAAGATCCGTTTCCGACAAGGATATTTTTCATATCTGCGTTGACATAATTGGCAATGCAGGTACGCAGAGAGGTGTATTCTCTGTCGGGATAAGTGGTAATGGAGTCAACATGCGCAGCCAGTGTTTCGCGCAGTTTCGGAGAAATGCCAAGAGGATTGACATTTGCCGAAAAACTGGTGATATCTTCTTTTCGGATATTGTATATCTTTTCTATTTTTTCGAGATCGCTCCCATGAAAATGTTCTTTTTGTTTGATCATGATTTCAAAACCTCCTGAGCCAAAAACAATTGCTATCAGCTACTAAATATAGTATAATGCTACTTGGTAGTATACCATAACTACGAATAAATTCAACTAATAAAAGCAGGTAGTGTCGTGTACAAAAGAATTGAGGAACTAGCAGAGGGAAAAGTACATATCGAGTTGCCGTCACTTTCGTTTGCACCGGATCAGGTTCGTTTGGAACCGGTGGAGGGAAGTACTGTGTCCGGTAGTTTCACGATCACAAGTATCAATAAGATTCCGTTGAAAGGAATCGTCTATTCTACCGATCTTCGTATGGAGATCAAGAATCCGCAGTTTCAAGGTGATGAGGTTCAGATCCGTTATGAGTTTCACGGGAAGTATATGAAAGAGGGCGAGGTTGTCACCGGAGATTTCCTGATCATCAGTAACGGTGGAGAATACAATCTGTCCTGGTCAGTGGCAGTGAAGCGGCTTTATGCAGAAACGTCCGTAGGGCGGATTGTGGATCTTTCGGATTTTGTGCGGCTGTATCGTGTGAACTGGAGGGAGAGCATACCTGTGTTTTCTGCCCCGGTTTTTAAACGGCTGCTTCGTAGTTCAAATGAGCAATTGTATTACAAATTGTTATCTTCCAAACCGGTGAGCCGGGAGCATATGGAGGAGTTTTTAGTGGCAACCGGGCGGAAAGCGCGTGTCACTTTTTCATTATCTGCCAAAAGAGCAGAACATTTGCAATTGTCAGAAGCGATTGAAGAGTCTGTAACGATCACATTGAGCGATTGGGGTTACACCCGGATCACAGTTTCTTCAGATGCAGATTTTGTATCGGTAGAAAAAGAACAGCTTACGACAGATGATTTCAATGGAGACCGGCTGCAGTTTTACTATCGTGTATATCCACAGCGGATGCACGCGGGGCAAAATTTTGCCCGGATCATTTTCTCGAATCTTTTGCAGCAGGAAACTTTTGAGATTACAGCAAATAAGAGAACGGTCCTTGATCTGGAACGGGAGGATCGGAAACATCTGGTTGGTGAGAATCTGCAATTGTTACGGGATTATGAGAAGTTACTTTGCAAAAAAATGGTAACCGGCGAATGGGCAAAACGTACAACAACGATCCTGCAGAGACGCAGAGAGCAGGGAAGCGCATCTGCCATGGAGACGCTCTGGTGCGCATACGCGTATTTGTCGAATCGTCAGAATCAGGAAGCGGCATGGCTCTTAGACGAATATCGTCATAGCAGAAGTGCGGGAGATGATAGGGAATGGGCATTTTTTCTTTATCTGTGCGCCATGACGGAAAAAGAGCAAAGCCTTTTAGATAAGTTATATACAAAGATCCGTGAAATTTATCGCGCAGCACATGAAGATCGATGGATGCGTTTTTTGATCATGCAGATCGCTGATGATTCTCCGGAGATGGCAGGCAAACAGCTGCGTCTATTGGAGCAGTGGTTTATGCAGGGAATGGCAAGCCCGTTTTTGTATGTGCGGGCAGCGGAAATTTATCAGAGAGAACCCTATTTATTGCTAGCACTTGGAGAGTTTGAATTGCATGTGCTGCATTGGATGTGTAAAAATGACCTGCTGACATTTGATCTGGCGCAGCAGATTGTACGTCGGACGATCGGCGTACGTAGTTATATGCGTATGCTGGACGGAATTCTGGAGGCTTGTTATGAAGCATATCCCCAGGAGGAAATGCTGGCCGGTCTTTGTGCTTACCGGATCAAAGGGCAGCGATTTGACTATAAAGTGCATGACTGGTATGAACTTGCCATAGAGCACGATCTTCAGATCACGGGACTTTATGAGGCTTTTATGGCATCCTTAGATCCCCGTGAGGTAAAACAACTGCCTAAATCGGTGCAGTTGTATTTTCAATATAATAATCATTTGACTTATCGCCAAAAAGCCGTCTTGTATGTAAATATTATTGCGAACAAAGAGAGTCAGCCGGCGGTTTATGAGCGATACAGGCAGATCATGCAGGATTTTGCCGAGCATGAGATATTGGAAGGTCACATAGACGATAATCTTGCGGTTGTCTATTCACATGTTTTAGAGCGGCTGACGATCACGGAAGAATTGGCCCATGCATTGTCGGATCTTCTGTACATGAACAAGTTTACCTGTCTGGAAGAGCCGGTCACACATGTGGTGGTTCAGCAGGAAAACTTAAATCAGCCGAGGATCTATCCGGTTACCGGTCATCAGGCATTTTTTCCGGTGTATCCGGGGAATTACGTCATATTGCTTCAGGATGCATACGGAAGAAGGTATGCATTATCATCGGAAACACAGATGGAACGGTTGATGAATCCGGGGCGTTATATAAGAAAATGTCTGGAACTTGCCCCGGAAGAGCTTTCATATGTGCTGCATCATATGAATGGCAAGACAAAAATGTTCCATTTGGATGAGCGGATGGCAGGCTATGCAAGGACGCTGGTTCGTTCGGAGGATGTATCGGAAGAATTTAAGAGCAGGATCAGTCCGGGTTTTTTAGAGTATTGCCAAGGAGAGGGAAGAGCCTCGGACATCCGGGATTATGTATTGAAAATCGACTTTGGCAGATTAGACCGGGGAGCCAGAGACCGGTATCTGGAGTCCTTGATCCAACTTCATATGTATACAGAGGCGTGGGCCTTTTTAGAGCAGTACGGAATCGGAAAACTCTCCAACGAGGCATTGGAACAGATCGTATTATCACAACTGGCCGCGCGTAAGATGCAGGAAGATGACCATCTGTTGTTTTTTGCGAGCCAGTGTTTTGTGAGAGGCTGCAAAGAAAGAACGATATTGGAGTATTTATGCAATTATTATGAAGGACCGGTGGACCGGATGGCGGATATTTGGAGAACTTCATCCGCCCGGAAGATCGATACGACAGATCTGGAAGAACGGCTGCTGATCCAGATGATGTTTACCGGTGCTTTTATTCCTGAAGTGCAAAAGGTATTTGTTTCTTATTGTTCGAATAAGGGAAGAGAACAGGTGAAACTGGCATATCTGACCTATTTTGCTTATGAAGTATTTGTAAACGGACAGGTGGCAGATCCGGGTCTGTATCATTATCTGGAGCAGGTGGTTTTCGGTCATCAAAGGGCAAATCAATATTTGCGCCTTGCATTTATGAAGCATCTTTCCACTTTGGAGGTTCTCACAACAGAACAGGAACAGTTTGCAGATGAACTTATGGATCAGTATTTGGAAAAGGGACAGTGTTTTTCGTGCTTTTTACATTTTCCGGAAAAACATCTGATCCGGCATCATTTGTATGATGTATGTGCGGTGGAATATCGTTGTGTGTCTGAGTGTTCCGAGGTGTGGCTGAATTATCGGATCAGTGGAGGAGGCAGTGCATTTACAAAAGAACGATTGGAACCTGTATGTGCAGGAATCTATCTGTGGCATACGCGTCTGGTAGGCGGACAGCAGCTGGAATATTATGTTTCGGAAAAGAGTGATCGTATGGAAAATATCACGGAAAGTCATTTGGCAGACTTGCCGGTGTATGGAACGCTTCATTTGAATTGTCATAAGCGTTTATCCGCCATGATCGCATCTGTTCAGGACCAGGAAGAGGAGCGTTTACAGTCGCAGATGCAAGAATATCAGGCATATGACAGTCTGACAGCACGGCTGTTCCGGGTCATCTGATCGGGAACAGGAGAAGGAGTCGTTATGGCAGAGGATAATGGCAGAAAAATATATATAGGAATTGATCTGGATGGCGATGCTGCGATGGTGAGTTTTGCCTATGCCGGCTGTGAACCGGAAACAGTAAGTCCCATGGCCGGAAGTGAGATTTTTGCGATCCCTTTAGCGATTTGTTTAAAAATAGACGGGGGATGGGCTTATGGAGAAGAAGCACGGCGTGTTGCAAAATCCGGTCTCGGTCAATGCGAAGACCGGTTGTTCGAACGTGCGATCCGCAAAGAGCAGGTGCAGATAGGTGAAAAGATCGTTGCTCTCTCTGAACTTCTTGGGATGTTTCTGAAAAAGATGGTTACCATGGCGGGACGTCTGGGACCTGCCGTATCACTGGGTTGTCTGGTACTTACGGCCAAAACCTTGGATCATACAATGATCGATATGTTCAATGATTGCGTGGAGGCTATGCAACTGCCCAAAGAGATGGTACATGTGATCGATCATAAAGAGAGTTTTTTCTATTTTGGAAGCAATCAGCCCTCGGAGTTTTCTTCTCATGATATGGGTTTATTTGAATATCGCGGCAGACAGATGAGTTTTTGGTGTCTGGAAAAAGGACTTCGATCGAAACCGCAACTGCTTTCTATCCGAGAGGACAGTTATGGATTTGAGCCGGAGCAGGCGGATGAAGTGTTTACCCGGATCATTCCCCAGGCCTTTGGCAAGCAGATCATAACAACTGTATATCTGGTGGGGGACGGATTTGAAAACGGATGGATGAAGCAGTCCCTGCAATTGCTTTGTCAGGGAAGGCGTGTGTTTTTAGGGAAAAACCTGTTTTCAAAAGGAGCATGTTTTGCAGCCATGTGTAAGGCTGATCAGAGGCCACCAAAGTTTGTTTATATCGGTGAGCATGAGATGAAATGCAATGTCAGCTTGAAGGTGTATGAACGTGGCAATCTGTCCTTTTTCACTTTGATCACGGCGGGGGTTCCCTGGTATGAGGCACATGGGATCTGCGAGGTTGTGATCGATGGATCTGCGTCCATCGACTTTTGGATCCAGCAGCCCAACAGTCGGGAGGCGAGAATAGAGACGGTGTCACTTCATGCATTACCGGAAAGGGAAAACCGGACGACACGCATGAGGATCGATGCAATGCCAAGAGCAGATACGGAGGTTTGTGTAACGCTGACAGATGTAGGTCTTGGAGAACTTGTGCCGGGCACGGGGAAAAAATGGGAGTATATGTTACAGTTATAACCGGATAAAAAACAGGTGACAGAGGCAGAAAATGGGACAATTGATCTTATGTAAAAGTCCGAGGGCAACAACCCCCTTTTACATCGAAAGTGGTAAAGTAAATATTTATTCGCTGGAAGAACTCATGTATTATGTGCAGTCGGCTCGATTTGTTTCCAGAAATGATTTTATGAATGAGCGTTTCATTGCGTGGATCGAGCAGGAGATCGGACTGAAGGAACTTTCATCCATGCTGCAGGAGAAACTTGCAGCAAACAGTGGCCTGCGGGATTTCTTTTTGCCGATTGAGGCGGCAAACGGATATCTGACCACCAGTGAACTGCAGATATTGAATGTCCAGCTGCAAAAATATGATCATATGAGCGGACTTGAGGCGAAAAAGTTTTATGCGGATCAGTTTATGCATCATGGAAAATATGTGCAGGCGATCACGGCATACCGTAGATTGCTGGGGGATTCAGAGGTGATAGCCGAGCAAGGTCATGTAACAGGAGACATCTGGAATAATCTCGGATGCGCATATGCAAAACTGCAGGATTTTTCAGAGGCAGTGTATTGTTTTTCGAAGGGGTATGTATTAAATCATCGGATGGAGACGTTACAGGAAGCAGTCGATGCTGCCTGTTTGTCAAAGGATCCGGTACTTATGGAACAACTGGCATCCCGTTTTACCGCCAATGCATCCCAGATCACAGCAGAACGGATGCATATGGAAAAACTATTGCAACAGACGATGGAAAGTGCATCGGTTTCGTCTGAAAGGGAGCAGCAGTTGATTCGCTGGCTGGAAACCTATGTGCAGCAGTGTGAGGATTAAAGGATGAAATTTTTGAAGCGTTTTTTTTCAAAATCCAAAAATAGAGAATTAAAACCCGAATTGATGGAACTGACCGATCAATTGTTTCCGGAGGAAGAAACGGATCAGCGCCGGATCGGGCATTACGTATTGGATCACTGTGAACAGATCATTGAATCGGCCAGAGAACTGGTAGAGGAAAAAAAGGAATATCAGATCGTTACCAGTTATCTGAAAGACATCGAGTTTCTTACCAACCTGTCGGAGGAGCAAAAAGCACCCCTCCGTGATGTGGCAGAGAATATTCTGAAACTGAGTGACGAACGGGACCGGTATTTAAATACGTCCAAAAAAATTTCTGATGCACAATATGTGATGTTGGAACAGATGGAGCATGAGATCCCGGATGTTGTCCGAAGAATGAAGGAAAATGAAACATATCAGACTACCGTCAAGCAGGATATGGCATATCTGGAAGGTGAAAAGATGCAGTGGATGCTTTTGCGCAGTGATCTTTTGCATGAAAAATATATACTGCGAATGGCTTCTTATATTGTGTTTTCGGCATTTTTTCTGCTGATTGTCGTGCTTTTGGTTTTGCAGGCAGGATTTTCTTTTGACATTACCTGGGGTTGGATCATTTTGGCGGTACTCGCCACAGGCAGCGGTTTTTTTATCATTTTCAGATATCAGAATGATGTCTCGGGAATTGCCCGGGCAGAGATCAATGCGAACCATGCCATCTCACTGTTGAATAAGACAAAGATCAAATATGTGAACATCACAAATGCAGTGGATTATGCATGTGAGAAATATCATGTAAAAAATGCGAAAGATCTGGAATATCAGTGGGAACAGTATGTGGAGGAAACGAAACGAAAAGAGCGGTATATGCGCATGAACGATGATCTTGCCTACTATAATAATAAACTGGTCAGTATGCTCACAGATTTTCATTTATATGATGCCGGGGCATGGATCGACCAGCCGGTTGCACTGATCAATCCCAACGAAATGTCGGAGATGAAACACAATCTGTTGGTACGCCGCCAAAAACTCCGGGCACGGATCCAATACAATGCCAATGTAGTGGAAGCAGAGCGTGCGCAGATCGATCAGTTAATGAAATTACATCCGGAGTATGAGGAAGAAATACGGGAGATCATCCGGTCCGTAGATAAACTTTCGGTCGGAGAAATATAACAGGAGGAAACACTGAAACAGTGTATCAGAAAAATGAGTGAAGTACATACGCATGTTTTGGAAGACGGAACGGTAGTTACACATAGCCACGACCATGGACATACCCACGACCCCAAGGAAGTAAAAGCCATCGTAAACCGATTGGCAAAAGCCATTGGTCATCTGGAATCCGTGAAACATATGGTGGAGGATGGAAGAGACTGTGCTGAGGTGTTGGTCCAGCTGGCGGCAGTAAAGGCAGCCATCGGAAATACCGGAAAACTGATCTTAAAGCAGCATATTACGCATTGTATTGTCGATGCGGTGGAGACCGGCGATGATGAGGCGATTGAAAAATTAAATCATGCCATCGATCGATTAATGTAATTTAAAAAATGTTAAAAAAATGTCAGAATTTGCTTAACATTTATTACGAAAAGGTCTATAATAAATAAGCATTTTATGCCGTAAGATCTTTCAAGATCAAATATACGGACGAAAGGAGTAAAAGTTATGAATCTCATACCATTCCTTATCTGCTTCCCATTTGTGGTTGCTGTATTTATGTTTCTTATAAGGAATAACAAAATTCGTAACGGCGTGGCTTATGTTTCACTTGGCGTGATCATGGCATCTGTGGTTTGGTTACTTGTGGATTTTATCTCAAATGGTGCACAGGTAACACCTATCCCCGTACATAACGAGATAGTGGAACTGTTGATCCTGATCGCAGAAGTGGGGCTGATGTTCCTCGTCGTTTACAAGTGTTTCGTGCACAAAAAGTATCTCATTAGCGTATTGTCCATTGTTCAGACCCTGATGATCATATGGGTGGAGCATTTTGGACCCTCGTTTGAGGAATCACCGGAGATGCTGTTAGACGGTTTATCTATGTTGATGATCGTTATCGTTGCATTTATCGGTGGAATGATAACGATCTATGCGGTTGGTTATATGCATGGTTATCATCATTACCATACCGAGTTCCCTGATCGCAGATATTATTTCTTCACACTGATCTTTGTATTCTTAGGTGCGATGTTCGGACTGGTACTTTCCAAGAGTATGCTTTGGATGGACTTTTTCTGGGAAGTGACCAGTATTGTTTCTTTCCTTCTGATCGGTTACACAAAGACTGCCGAAGCCATCGAGAATTCTTTCCGTGCGTTATGGATGAACCTTCTTGGCGGTTTGATGCTGGCGATCGGTATTGTTGTGTCTGTATTCCAGATCGGTTCTGTTGATCTTCAGACCATTGTTTCCGGAAGTCTTGTGATTCCGGTGACATGTTTTGCCTTCGCCGCACTTACCAAATCTGCACAGCTTCCGTTCTCACGCTGGCTGCTTGGTGCAATGGTGGCACCGACACCGTCTTCTGCATTATTGCATAGCGCGACCATGGTAAAAGCAGGTGTGTATCTGTTGTTCCGTCTTTCTCCTGCTATGGAGGGAACGATGACAGGCACAATGGTTAGTTTTATCGGAGGATTAACCTTCCTTCTGGCTTCGCTGCTTGCGATTTCTAAATCTGATTCAAAAGCAGTGCTTGCTTACTCAACGATCTCCAATTTGGGCTTGATCGTAGCATGTGCAGGTGTCGGCAGACCGGAGACGATTTGGGCTGCGATTTATCTGCTGATCTTCCATGCGGTCAGCAAGGCGATGATGTTCCAGGATGTTGGAGCAGTGGAAAACTCCTTACATAGCCGTAACATTGAGAATATGCAGGGCCTCATCTATCGTTTGCCGAAACTTACATTTATCATGCTGATCGGTATCGCAGGCATGTATCTGGCTC
>CAMBUC010000030.1 GCA_945871045.1 uncultured bacterium | reverse complement strand
CTGGTGGAAAACATTGGCCGGGAAGGTGAATATGCAAAGGTGCTGACACTTCGCGAACTTCGTGAAGAACAGGTGAATATGTTCACGACTGTCTTTATCGGCAATTCACAGACGCAAAACATTGACGGAAAAATGGTTACCCCGAGAGGATACAGGTTATGATGAAACAAACAGCGACTGTGGGATCAGATCACTCTGCTGGGGAACACAAACAATTACAGGTTGTGATCTTTGCCGGAACGACGGAAGGTCGTCTTTTGGCGGAGGGACTGGCGGATTCCGGTGCAGATGTGACTGTCTGCGTGGCAACGGAATACGGTGAAAAACTGATGCCGGAGCAGTCTAACAGAAAGGTTCACACAGGGCGTCTGGATGCGCAGCAAATGGATCTTTTTCTACAGGAAAAAAGTCCGGATCTGGTAGTGGATGCCACCCATCCTTACGCGCAGGCGGTGTCTGAAAATATCAGACAGGTCTGTCAAAAACTACAGATCGAGGATCTTCGTTTGCTGCGGGAAGACGAGGAACTGCTGCCAAAGGATCAGCGGATACATGTGGTTGACAGCACCAAAGAAGCAGCAGAACTTGCCCAGCAGATGAAGGGTAAGATCTTTCTTACCACAGGCAGCAAAGAACTGTCTGTGTTTGTACAGACGGTCACAGATTTTTCAAGATTGTATGCAAGAGTATTATCTACGGCGGAAACCTTTGAACTGTGTCACCGTCTTGGATTTGAGGGAAAACAGCTGATCTGTATGCAGGGCCCTTTTTCGAAGGAATTAAACCTTGCGATGTTCCGGCAAGTTGATGCAGGGATTCTTGTGACGAAGGCATCCGGTGATATCGGTGGATTTTCGGATAAAGTGCAGGCGGCGCTGGAAGCGGACATGGAGTGTATCGTGATCAGACGGCCGGTGGAGAAAGGACTTACCTTTGGACAGGTGTGTGAGCGATTCGGCATAGAAGTGAGTGAGCAGCAACGAGCAGGTTTGCGGATGCCAAAGACTATGCAGATGCAAAAGACTATGCAGATGCAGCAGGCGACGGAGCCTGTGCATGGCAGCAAGGAATCACGGACTCTAGTGCTTGTGGGGATTGGTATGGGTATGCCCAAACAGATGACTTTGGAAGCGCGTCATGAACTGGAACAGGCACAGGTGATCTTTGGGGCAAAACGGATGCTTGAGGCGGTCGGCGAATTTCCGGCAATGAAGGTATGTGAGTACCGTAGAGATCAGATCTCTGCCTATCTGTGTGAGCATCCGAAGATCACGCGGGCAGCGGTTGTGTTTTCCGGTGATGTAGGATTTTACAGTGGTGCGGACAGTTTCGGAGCGTGTTTGGACTGTGGCGGAAACCGTTGGTCTGTACGACAGATCGCCGGCATTTCCTCCGTGAATTATTTTGCTGCAAAACTGGGAATCGCCTGGCAGGATGTAAGGCTGTGCAGCGTACATGGACGGGATACGGATCTGGTTACAAAGATTTGTCAGAACAGAAAGGTGTTCACCCTTTTAAATGGCGGGGAACAGGTCAAAGAGATTGCGGAGCGTCTCGTGAATGATGGACTGGATCAGGTCGTTGTCTCTGTGGGATACGATCTGGGATATGATTCGGAAGAGATTTGGAAAGGTACGGCGCAAGCATTTATCAGTCGCCCTGTGCGGAAGGGTATCTGTGTGGCGTTGTTTGAAAATGGGCAGGCAGTACACACGACCACCGGAAATTACCCGGATGCAGCGTATACAAGAGGCAGGGTTCCTTTGACGAAAGAGGAGATCCGTGGGATTGCCCTGTCAAAACTACGCCTGACGTCAGATGCGGTCTGTTATGATATCGGTGCAGGAACCGGTGGCATGACGATGGATATCGCGCGCTTTGTTCCTGACGGAAGGGTTTATGCATTTGAGCGAAAGCCGGAAGCATGTGAACTTCTCCGCGAAAACAAAGAGAAATTTCAGGCTGGAAATGTAACGATCATACAGGGGGAGGCACCGGACATCCTTATTGATCAACAGGCGCCGACCCATGCGTTTATCGGCGGCAGCGGCGGCAATCTGAAAGCGATCGTGGAAACACTGCTGCAAAAGAATCCTTCTGTGCGGATAGTGATCGATGCGATCACTCTGGAGACGATCGCAGAGGCAAACGAACTGTTACAGACATGTTCCGTCAAAGATCCGGAGATCGTATCCGTTTCTGTTGCCAAGGCAAAGGCAGCAGGGAATTATCATTTGATGGAAAGTATGAATCCGGTCTATATTTTTTCCTTTACCGGTGACGGAAGCACAGATTCGATGGTTTAAGGATGGTATCATGGGAAGGAGCAGTGGGATCACATGATGGAAAGAAAACAGATACCGAGACTGGTTTTGGCTGCTGCTCACAGTGGCAGTGGAAAGACAATGATCACCATGGGGCTTTTGGCTGCTTATAAAAAGCGTGGGATTCCTCTGGCATCCTATAAGTGCGGACCGGATTATATTGACCCGATGTTTCATAGAAGCGTCTTAGGAGTTCCAACCAGAAATCTGGACACTTTTTTTACGGATCGGGAAATGACGCGGACGCTCTTTGCCCAGGGCATGGATGAGCATACGCAGCTGGCATTGATCGAAGGTGTGATGGGTTATTATGATGGTGCCGGCCTTGCTACGGAGGTGGGTTCCACCTATGAAGCAGCGGTGACGCTGGATGCACCGGTGGTATTGATCGTTGATGCGGCAGGGATGAGTTTATCTGCGGCAGCGGTGCTGAAAGGATTTCTGGATTATCGAACACCAAGCAGGATCAAAGGTGTCATATTTAACCGCATGTCAAAGCAGGTGTATGAAGCCATCCGGCCGCAGGTGGAAGCGCTGGGGATCCGCCCTTGCGGATATGTGCCAAAACTTTCCGGTCTGGAACTTCCCAGCCGTCATCTGGGACTGGTAACCCCGGAGGAGTTAAAGGATCTGAAAGCCTATACCGATCAATTGGCAGATCATCTGGAACAAACCGTTGCTCTGGATGCATTATTGTCTCTTGCCAAAGAGGCAGGCAGTTTTTCATGGAAAAAACAAACACTTCCATCACTTTCGAGATGTTTGATGGTGTCTGTTGCGAAAGATGAGGCCTTTTGTTTTTTGTATGAGGACAATTTGAATTATCTTCGAAACATTGGTGCAAATGTATGCTTTTTTTCACCGCTTCATGATGAAAAGATTCCGGAGCATACGGACGTGCTTCTTTTTCCCGGAGGATATCCGGAATTGTATGCAAAACAGTTATCAGAGAATACGGAAATGATCCGTTCTGTTCAAGAAGCGGTGGAACGAGGGATCTACGTGCTGGCAGAATGTGGTGGATTTTTATATCTGACCAAAAGTCTGGAAGACATGGAAGGCCATGCGTATCCCATGGTTGGCTGCATTTCGGCAAGATCTTATCAGACGAAAAAACTGGGTCGGTTTGGTTATATCGAACTGACATCAAAGACTGAAAAAGATTCGATCCGTGGACATGAATTTCATTATTTTGACACCACAGATAATGGATATGACTTTGTTGCAAAAAAGCCGTTCCGGGATGTAAAATGGGAGTGTATGCATGCTTCCGAAGGAATGTTGGCGGGATTTGCGCATTTGTATTATTATAGTCAGCCGGAATTTGTAGCAGGGCGGTTGGAGCGGTACATCCGGGCGCTTACATAGGCATGGCATACTTCATATAAGAAACTTTATGTCAGGTGTCAGAGACTGAAAATGAAAAGCGAGTGTAAATCAATGACAGATGAATTCTATTTGGAACAGACGATAAAGAACATACAGCCGGTAGATGCGTCCAGTTACAGGGCGTGCCTGAATTATTGGAATCAGATGGGAAAACCGCTGCACAGCCTTGGAAAAATGGAGACCCTTTGGGCGCAGCTGGCAGGCATACAAAAAACCGTGCATCCATCGGTGAAAAAGCGCGCACTGATCGTGATGTGTGCGGACAATGGCGTGGTGGCCGAGGGAGTGACCCAGACCGGACAGGAAGTGACGGCGATCGTGGCGGAGAACTTTTTTGACGATCTGACCTGCACATCCCTTTTGTGCAAAAAGAATCACTGTGACCGATTCGTTGTGGATATCGGTATGGCGGTGGATACGCCCCGGACCATTCGAAAAAAAATATGTTACGGAACAAAAAACATGGCGAAGGAGCCTGCGATGACAAGAGCGGAAGCTCTGGCTGCAATCCGCGTGGGCATTGAGATGGCAGAACAGTTAAAAAAAGAGGGCTATCAGATATTGGCCACCGGAGAGATGGGGATCGGAAACACCACCATCAGCAGTGCTGTGACAGCGGTTCTGTTAAAGGATAGGATCGCTCAGAAATCAGGCATAGAATACCCATCTCAGACGGACATAGACGCCTGTGTGGATGTAGTGACCGGGCGCGGCGCCGGGCTTTCCGATGACGGACTGAAACGAAAAAAAGAAGCGATCTGTCAGGCAATCTCAGTGAATCGTCCGGATCCCAAAGATCCCATTGATGTGCTGGCAAAAGTGGGCGGCTTTGATCTGGCGGGACTTGCCGGCGTTTTTCTGGGTGGTGCAAAAGAGGGACTTTCCGTTGTGATCGACGGATTTATCTCTCTGGCGGCAGCGCTTCTGGCCGCACGCATCGCACCGGAATGTGTCTCCTATATGATTCCCTCCCATGAATCCAAAGAACCGGGTGCAAGTCTGATCTTAGATGCACTGCATCTGGATCCGGGGCTTTGCATGGATATGTGTCTGGGAGAAGGCTCCGGAGCGGTGGCGCTGCTGCCGTTTCTGGATATGGCAGAAGAGATCTATGAGCACATGGGGACCTTCGATGAGATCCATGTGGAGGCCTATGAGGAGTTTTCTACATAGAGAAACGGAAAAAACGCCGGAGTATGGTGTGAGAAAGTTGCGGAGGAACGGGAATGCTCGTATTTGTCTATGGCGGCAGCGGCAGCGGAAAATCAGAATATGCAGAAAACCGGATTCTGGAGGCCGGGGAGATGCCGCGCTTTTATGTGGCAACGATGGAACCCTTTGGAGCAGAAGGACGCAAACGGATCGAGCGACACCGGGCGCTTCGTGCCGGAAAAGGCTTTGTGACCGTGGAATGTCCCACACATTTCGAAGAACTGCAGTTACCCGAAAAAGGAGCAGTTCTTTTGGAGGATCTTTCGAATCTGGTGGCCAATGAGATCTGGTCAGAACATGGGCGGGGCTGGTCTGACAACTTATGTCCGCAGATCTGTCAGGGGATCCGGCGTCTGTCTGATGAGCAGCGGCTGGTGGTGGTGGTTGGCAATGATATTCATAGGGATGGCGAACCGCAGACACCGGAAATGGAATCCTATCTGTCTTTACTGGCACAGTGTCAGACCACACTGGCATCCCTCGCAGAGGAAGTGACAGAGGTGGTATGCGGCATCAAGATCGTGGTAAAGGAGTAGAAATGTTTTGAAGAAGATATATCACAGCCTCGTGTTGGCATTTGCCATGTATTCAAAAATACCGACACCGAGGGCTGACTGGGAAAAAGAAAATATGCGTTATGTGATGTGCTTCTTTCCACTGGTAGGAGTGGTGATCGGCGCACTTGTGTATGGCTGGGGATGGCTGACGGCACAGGTTTCTGTGGGGGTGCTCTTTCGCACGGCCGTGTATGTGCTGATCCCCGTGCTTGTGACGGGGGGCATTCATCTGGATGGATTTTTGGATACCTGTGACGCCTTGCATTCCTATGCTGACAAAGAGCGGAAACTGGACATATTAAAAGATCCCCATGCAGGGGCTTTCGCGATCATCTGTGGGATCAGTCTGTTTGTGCTGAATTTTGGTTTATGGTCTGAGGTGTCCATGCACGGGGTGCGGAGTCTGGCGTTCGGCTTTGTGATCAGCCGCTGTATCAGCGGATGGTCTGTGGCGGTCTTTCCCTGTGCAAAAGATACGGGACTTGCAGCGACTTTTCAGGATGCGGCACACAGGCATATCGTAGGCGCGGTCTGTGGGGTGGAACTTCTATTGGTGTTTGCAGCGGCATTTTTCGTAGAACCCCTTGGCGCTGCCTGTCTGGTGGCAGCAGCAAGTTTCACCTTAGCCTGGTATTATTATATGTCAAGAAAACAGTTTGGTGGGATCACAGGAGATCTTGCAGGCTGGTTTTTACAGACCTGTGAGTGTCTGATGGCGCTTGCGGTAGTGATAGGAGATTTCTTATGGTTTTAGTTGTAGGCGGAAGCCATCAGGGAAAATATGCTTTTGCCAAAACGTTGTCCGGGCATGTGATCAAAGACTTTCATCTGACGGTCAAAACCGCTTTGGAACAGGGAAAAGATCCCTGGGAATTGGTGGAACGGATGAAAGCAGAACAGACAGATGCGGTTGTCACAGTGGCGGAACTGGGCTGTGGTTTGATCCCGGTGGATGCATTTGACCGTGAGTACCGGGAGATTGTCGGGCGGATCTCCTGCGAACTGGCAAAGCAGGCGCAGGCGGTATACAGAGTCTGCTGTGGGATCCCTACAAGGATCAAGTAATGGTTCCGGTGCCGGTTTTCATCGGTCCGGAGCAGAGTCTTAAAACGTATGTAAAGGAATGTCAAATGAAGGAGTTTATGTTTTATCGCTTGCTTGCCTTTGCAGGTGCAGGTATGCTCGATCAGTTGCTGGGGGATCCGCGTGTGCCGTGGCATCCCATCTGTCTGATCGGAAATATGATCCGTTGGACAGAACATTGGACGCGGCCGTTGTTTCCAAGATCAAAACACGGAGAACGGGCGGCAGGTGTTTATCTTGTTTTATTCGTTCTGATTGCGGCAGTTGCAGTACCGGTGGTGATTTTGATGGCATGTTATCGCCTCCATTGGCTGCTTGGTGTTTTGGCGGAGAGCATCCTTTTGTTTTTTACATTTTCGGCAAAGTCTTTGGAGCGGGAGAGCATGGCAGTGTATTCTGCGCTGGAACAAGAGGGATTGGAGGCTTCCCGTTATGCAGTTTCCATGATCGTTGGAAGGGATACGAAGGATCTTTCGGAGGAAGGTGTCGTAAAGGCAGCCGTGGAGACGGTGGCGGAAAATACGTCCGATGGCGTGATCGCGCCGCTTTTTTATGCTGTTATCGGCGGTGCCCCCCTTGCCTATTTTTACAAAGCAGTCAATACGATGGATTCCATGGTAGGTTATAAAAATGATAAATACCGGTATTATGGAACGGCGGCTGCAAAATTGGACGATCTGATCAATCTGATCCCTGCCAGACTTTCTGCGTTTCTCCTGCTGGCGGCTTTTGGAACCGTCAAAAGAAGCGCCGGGTGGGAAGATTCAAAGGAACTGTCTTTGCGGGAGGTGTGGAAGATCTACCGGAGAGATCGCCATGCACATGCGAGTCCCAACTCTGCCCAAACCGAGAGTGTGATGGCAGGGGCCCTTGGTGTGCAGCTGGCAGGAGATGCCAGTTATTTCGGCGTCATCCATCGGAAACCGACGATCGGAGACGCAAAGCGCCCCGTGGTACGAAAAGATATTGTGCGGGCGGTCTGTCTGATGAAACGAACGGCAGTGACCGGCTGGGGGCTTGGATGTCTGCTGCTGTTGTCAGGGGTGTTCTTTTTTGCGTAAAACATGTGATCGGTGTAGAAAATGTTTGTCATGGAGTGAAATGAGTGATGGTTCACGGTGGAGATATTTATAGAAATCCGGGTGTCTTGGATTTTTCGTCAAATTGCAATTGCTTTGGAATGCCGGAGGCGGTGAAGGAAGCGGCGCTTTCCGGTGTACAGAGCGCAGCGGTTTATCCGGACCCGGAGTGTGAACAACTGCGGGAGGCGATCGCGGAATATGAGCAGATGGATGCATGGCAGATTTTGTGCGGAAACGGTGCATCGGAACTGTTGCTTGCATTTATATCTGCGCTTCATCCAAAACGTGCATTGTTAGCGGCTCCCTGTTTTTTGGAATATGAGCGTGTGCTGGACAATGTGGGAGCGGAGATAGAGTGGTATGAAGGGATCCGGGAGGGCTTCTGCCGGTTGGATCAAAGTTTTTTGCAGTTGTTGGAACATACCAACGCAGAACTGGTGATCCTATGCAACCCCAACAATCCCACCGGAAGCCTGATACAACCGGAGGATCTCGAACAGATCATAGAAATTACAAAAAAACGCAGGATCATGCTGTTGATGGACGAATGCTTTATTGACTTTTTAGAAGATCCGGATCGATTTAGCGCCAAAAGATATTTATGGGACAATCCCTATCTGGCGGTGCTCAAAGCCTTCACGAAAACCTTTGCCTGTGCAGGGCTTCGGATCGGTTATCTGATGGCTTCAGATCAAGACCTTTTATGCAATTGCAAAAAACATCTGCCGGAGTGGAATGTTTCCGTGCCCGCAACCTATGGGGGAATCGCAGCAGCAAAAGAACGCGAATGGCTGTCAATCACATCCGGTGAGATCAGAAAAGAGCGTGAATGGATGCGGAAGCGTCTGGAAGAACAGGGGTATCAGGTGTATCCGGGTGAGGCCAATTTTCTTTTTTTCACAGGTAAAGAAGGGTTGTATGAGCACTGCCTCAGACATCACATACTGATTCGGGATTGCAGCAATTACCACGGACTGGACAAAGGTGCGTATCGGATCTGCGTGAGAAACCGAGGGGAGAATGAACGACTGCTTGCAGTTTTGAAGGAGGTTTAAATGGCAAAAAATATTATGATCCAGGGAACCATGTCAGGTGCAGGAAAGAGCCTTTTAGTGGCTGGACTCTGCCGGATCTTCAAACAGGATGGATATCGGGTAGCGCCCTTTAAATCTCAGAACATGGCACTCAATTCTTTTATCACAAAGGAAGGGCTTGAGATGGGCCGGGCACAGGTGGTGCAGGCTCAGGCTGCCGGCATCGAGCCTTCCGTCCGCATGAATCCGATCCTTTTAAAACCCATGAGTGATGTAGGGTCTCAGGTGATCGTAAACGGAGAAGTGCGCGGAAATATGAGCGCAAGGGATTACTTTGCTTATAAGAAGAGTTTGCTGGAGGATATTAAAAAAGCCTATGATTCTCTGGAAGAAGAATATGATATCATCGTGATCGAGGGGGCGGGATCGCCGGCTGAGATCAATCTGAAGGATCAGGATATCGTAAACATGGGCATGGCACAGCTGGTAGATGCCCCGGTACTTCTTGTAGGAGATATTGACCGAGGCGGTGTCTTTGCGCAATTGGTCGGAACCGTGGCGCTATTGGAAGAACAGGAGAGGGCCCGTGTCAAAGGTCTTGTGATCAATAAGTTTCGTGGGGATCAGACGATCCTTGATCCGGGCATCCAGCAGTTGAAGCAGTATTGCAGCATCCCGGTGGTGGGCGTGACACCCTACCTGAAAGTGGATATTGAGGATGAGGATTCCCTTTCCGAGCGTTTGGACAGTTCTGAAAAAGAAGGATTGTTTGATGTGGCAGTGATCCGTTTTCCCCATATTTCGAACTTTACAGATTTTCTTGTATTGGAGCACGATGAGAGAATCGCACTCCGCTACGTCGATCGCCCGGCAAAACTGGGCACACCGGATCTGATCCTGCTGCCCGGCACAAAAAATACGATGGAGGATCTTCGTTGGCTCCGCACTTCCGGTATGGAGGCGGTCATTCAAAAAGCCCATGCCAAGGGAAGCATCTTGTTTGGCATCTGTGGCGGTTATCAGATGCTGGGGCAAGGGTTGTCAGACCCGGAGCGTGTGGAGGCAGGCGGTGAACTGGCAGGGTTGGGGTATCTGCCAATGGAGACCGTTTTCACAAGGGAGAAAACCAGAACCCGTGTGCGTGGAAGAATCGGACAGATCGGGGGATCGCTGGATCTTCTATCAGGCTGTGCAGTGGAAGGCTACGAGATCCATATGGGAGAGACAGCCCTATGTGCTGAAGTTTCCGCTGTAGAAACAGGTGATGCAGCATTTTCACACAGACAGCCGGAATCCTTCGGGCAGTTTGTGACGATCACAGACGAAATCACCGGTGAGAGCAAATCGGACGGGGCTGCCACGGACACTGTTTATGGAACGTATGTGCATGGCATTTTCGATGCGGAGGGAGTCGTTCCCGCCCTTGTACAGGCACTCGCAAAGAAAAAAGGTGTTGATCTCGCGCACATGGAAAGCCAGTCATTTGCAGCATATAAAGAGAAACAGTTTGATCTTTTGGCAGATACTCTTCGAAACCACTTGGATATGGAGTATATCTATCAGATGATGGAACAATCCGTTTCCGTATAAAAAATCCGTACAATCATCATAATATGAATAGAAAAAACACGTTTACGGGGACTGAAAAATAAGAAAAACAAAAAATGATACCGTAAAACAGGGTTTTGTGATATGATTGTCAAAAGGCAAGGTGGTGATAAGATGTTTCCGGATGTATTTCCAAGAGAAAAATATTTAGAGAAGATGCGACCTTTTTTTGATTCGGATATTATCAAGGTTATTACAGGAATTAGAAGATGCGGCAAGTCATTTATATTAAAGGGAATCATAAATGAATTATGCGCCAGGGGTATCGAAGAAGCGAAGATCATATATATTCCTTTGGATAAAAGAGGATTTAAGAATATAAAAACTCCTGAACAATTGGAAGAAAAGATTGAATCCATGATTGAAGAGGAAGATTTTCATTATCTTTTTATAGATGAGGTTCAAAATGTAACAGGATTTGAAAGTGTGATACAGGCTTATGCGGAAGAAGGGTATTCCGTGTTTCTGACAGGCTCAAATTCTTGCCTGCTTAGTGATGAGATTTCCACAAAGTTAACCGGAAGATACTTGAATTTTGAAGTGTATGCTTTGGATTTCAAAGAATATCTTGATATGAAAAAGTACTATGATCTTACGATCGATCAGGATCTTTATGTAGAGTTTAACGGCTTTGTTTTAAATGGTGGTTTTCCAAAAACATTGGAATTTCCTGATGTTCGTACCAGACAGATATATACAAGGGGTATTATCGGTGAAATCTTTGAAAAGGATGTAAAAACAAGGAAAAGAATTTCCAATCTTGCAGTATACGAGAGAGTGCAGTCGTTTTTATTAAATAATTATGCCTCGCCATTTTCTATTACAAATCTTTTAAACACCTTGAAAGAGGAAGGTTTTTCCACAAAAGCGGCAACTGTTCGGGGTTATATCGAGGATCTTAGGAAGGCAAAAATTGTTTATGAATGTAATCGGTTCGACCTGAAAAGCAAAAAGGCTATAAAGAGAGACCAGAAGTATTATCTGGCAGATTTAGCAATTTATTTTGCAACAAACACGGATAATCGTTTGAATTATGGCCCTTCCCTTGAAAACATCGTATATTTGTATTTAGTAAGTCACGACTATCAGGTAAGTATTGGAAAAATTGGAAAGTTTGAGTGTGATTTTATAGTTAGGGACAGGAATCAGAGTTATGCATATATTCAGGTGACCTATTCCCTGCAGGGAGAAGATGCAAAGAGTACTGAAAGGATCAAAGAAAGAGAATACCGACCTTTTAGGGAAATCAGAGATGGTTATCCAAGATATATTATCTCATTGGACAAATTTCGCGACCAACAGGAAGGCGTCCATCATATCAACGCGATTGACTTGTTTTTGGGAAAAGAGACGATATAAGCATGTTTCAGACGATACCGGCGAAAGGACGTGCGGAAAGATCATAAAGGAGTGGAAATGAAACAGATACAATTTGAGCAGCTTGCTCCGGATAAAATTGAACAGCGCAGTTTTGAGATCATCACACAGGAACTGGGAGACCGCATATTTGACCCGCTTCAGGCGCCCATCATCAAGCGCGTGATCCATACGACGGCAGACTTTGATTATGCGGATCATCTGGTGTTTTCGCCAGGTGTCGTGGAGCACGCCCATCGGTTGCTGCAGAGCGGCGCCTGTATCGTGACGGACACCAAAATGGCAATGTCAGGAATCAACCGATCGGCTCTTTCAAAACTGGGTGTTCAGGTATATAATTTTATATCGGATGAGGATGTGGCAGAAGAGGCGCAGCGAAGAGGCGTGACCCGTTCGGCGGCTGCCATGGAAAAAGCCGCGCGTCTGAACAGACCGACCATTTTCGCCATTGGAAATGCACCGACGGCGTTGATCTGTTTGAAAGAGTTAATGGACACACAAGATTTTAAACCCGGCATGATCATTGCGGTTCCGGTGGGATTTGTCAATGTGGTGCAGGCGAAAGAACTGATTCTGGCATCGGATGTTCCCTCGATTGTTGCAAGGGGACGAAAAGGAGGTTCCAATGTTGCTGCGGCCATCGTGAATGCGCTGATGTATCAGTTGACGAGAAAAGAAGAACCGTAACAGGGTGGAAACTGCTGCTCAATCAAAAAATCGGAACTTGAAAAAGGGACTTGGGATAAATGAGATTACAAATGATCGGAATGGATCACAGTACAGCACCGGTTCATGTGCGTGAGCGTTATGCGTTTACGAGTACAGCGGTGAGGTCTCTGATGCAAAACATGCATCGGGGATTGGAAAAAACAAGTGGGATACGGGGCATGATACTCCTTTCTACTTGTAATCGGATGGAATTATATGTCAGCCTTGCGGCAGAAGCAAGCGTGGATCTGTATCAACTGATCTGTGATCAGAAGGGGATCCTTCCGGGAGAAGAACGGGCATTATTTTATGAAAAATCAGATTTAGATGTCACCGGACATGTGTTTGAACTGGCCTGCGGACTGCGTTCCCAGATCATAGGCGAAGACCAGATTCTGGCTCAGTTAAAAGATGCACTGCTGTTGGCCCGGGAAGAAAATGTGACAGATAATTGCATCGAAGTATTATTCCGGCGAGCCATTACACTGGCGAAGGAACTAAAGACGGAGTTTGTTTTTGAAAAAGGAAACCGGTCTGCGGCAACTGCCGCCATCGAAAAACTGCAAAAAGAAGGCGTTTCCTTCAAAGGCAAACAGGCGCTGGTCATCGGAAACGGAATGATGGGCCGCCTGACGGCACAGGCGCTGATGGATGTGGGGGCAGAAGTGACGGTAACGGTCCGTCAGTATCACAGTGGGACGGTGGATATTCCGAAAAGAGCAAACCGGATTCAATATGGAGATCGTTACGGGAACTTGTCAGAGAAAGATTTTATTTTTTCTGCCACGGCAAGTCCGAACCTGACGATCACAGCGGAGCGAATGGCAGGCCTTCCTCTGGCAGGAAAGATCTTTGTGGATCTGGCGGTGCCCAGAGACATTGATCCGGAGGTTTCCAAATTGCCCGGAGTCAGGCTGCTTTGCATGGATGATCTTTCGGTGGATCAACTGTCAGAAGAACAAAAAGAGCAAGTGAACCGTGCCCGTCAAAAGATCGCAGAGGCACTGACGGAATATGAGCGGTTCTTTTATGGACGGGATCTGATCCCGCGGATCACCGGTTATGCCAGTGATCTATCCGAGGATCAGTGGGGAAGGATGAAAAATGATTGTAAGGCACTTTCGGAGGCAGAAAGACAGAAGGTAGAACAGGCAGTAAAACGCAGTGGCAGCAAAGTGATCGCTCA
>CAMBUC010000029.1 GCA_945871045.1 uncultured bacterium | reverse complement strand
AATGGTAACTATTCAGAACAGGTCGGAGCGGAACCGCGTAGACCGTGAGAATATGATTCAGGAGTGCAAAAATCCCATCGTCGAAGACGATTTTCATGGATTTTTGCATCGTAACTGTGAAGGTACTGAACAGTTACAAGCAATGTAAAGTATGAATATAAAAGATGTGAAAAATCATTCATAAATCCCCTTGTCCGTACATATAGTAATGTATGGACAAGGGGGTTTTTATGCTGGAAGAACAGTTACTGAGGTTATTTCCAATACATATGCGGGAAAAATTAAAAAAAGCAGACATCGACCAGGGCGAGTTGGAGGAGATACGCATCCGTGCAGGACAACCACTGATGTTTTTATATGGAAACGGAGAATTTGTTTTTGACGAGAACCGTGAAATGTTGTGTCGTTCCTGTGAAAACGGATACCGGATGACGCGAAGAGATCTGGAGGAGATGGTGGGGTTTCTTTGCAACTATTCGATGTATGCCTATGAGGAGCAACTGCGCATGGGATACCTGACACTTCCCGGCGGGCACCGGGTGGGCGTTGCGGGAGAGGTGGCGCTTATGCAGGGTCGGATCGCGCGTTTGCAGCATATCTATTTTTTAAACATACGCATAGCCCGGGAAAAAAAGGGGTGTGCAAAGCCATTGGTGGAGGCGGTGCGGGATGCGACGGGAATCCATAACACGCTGATCCTCTCGCCGCCGGGCGTCGGCAAGACCACATATCTGCGGGATGCGATCCGAATATTGTCAGAAGGTGACCACATGTATGCGGGAGTGAAGGTGGGTGTCGTGGACGAGCGCTCGGAACTTGGCGCAGGCTATCTGGGCATTCCGCAAAATGATCTGGGACCCCGTACGGATGTGCTGGAGGGCGCAGGAAAAAGTGAGGGGATTTACATGCTGCTCCGTTCCATGTCACCCCAGGTCATCGCAGTAGACGAACTGGGTGCAAAGGATGACTTTGAGGCTGTGACCCGGGCTTTTCACAGCGGCTGCCGGCTGATTGGGACCATTCATGGAGAAACGATCGAGAGTCTGCAGCATATCTGCGGTTTCCTTGGCTGGAGCGGAAAACAGGAGATTGGCCGATTTATCGTATTAGAGAAAGATGGAGACGGGCAGCGTTATATGCAAGTGTATAATGGGGATATGGAGCGGATCGGAGGGCAGAAACTATGAGATTAAAACTATTTGGCGCGGGGACGGTCCTTTTGGCATCGCTGGGGATGCTTTTTGCCAAGGAAACCGAACTATCGGAACATAAACGGCAGTTGGAGGAGTTTGGGCTGCTTCTGTCGCTTTTGCAAAATGAGATCTGTCTCTTGAGACTTCCGCTACCGCTTGTTTTGGAACATTGTAGTATGCATTTGCATAATCCTTATCGGACACTCTGCGAAGCAGTAGGACAAAAACTGCTGGAACAGAATGAGGGAAATGCAACAGGCATCTGGCAGACCCAGTTAAAGAAAAACCGCAAAGCATTTCTTTTGGACGATGCAGAGTGCCGCCTTTTGGAAGAGGCGGGGGAAGTGCTTCGGATGGGCAATGTGGAACTGAAGGAGGAATTGTTTGGCATCTATCAGGAACGGCTGTGCAGGTTGCGGGAAAGTTTTGAGACGAGCCTCCCGCAGCGCAGGCGGATCTGCCGTTACGGCAGTGTGCTGGCCGGTACATTTTTGATCATTTTTTTGATTTAGGAGAAGGCTATGAGTGTAAACATGATTTTTAAGATTGCCGCAGTAGGCATTCTGGTTACGATCCTTGGGCAGGTGCTAAAGCACAGCGGGAGAGAAGAACATGCATTTCTCATCAGTTTGGCGGGGCTGGTACTCGTGCTGCTTTGGGTCGTGCCCTATATCTATGAACTCTTTACGACGGTGCAGACACTATTTGAACTATAAGGAGCGCTTATGAATATCGTACAGTTATCATTGTTTGCAGTAGCGGGGGTGCTGCTTGCAATAGTAGTAAAAAAAGAGCGTCCGGAATATGGGATTTTGCTTAGCATGGTGGTCTGCGTCTGTATCTTTTTCAGTGTGGCAGGCCGGCTGTCGATACTGACAGAATCTGTGAACCGGCTGCGTGAACTGGCTGCCATGGACAAAGGGTATTTTCGGACGATACTGAAAATGATCGGGATCACATACGTTGCACAGTTTGCAGTCAATCTTTGCAAGGATGCCGGTTACGCAACGATCGCAGCCCAGATCGAGATGTTTTCCAAACTGTCGATCCTCCTTTTGGCTTTGCCGGTGATCGAGGCATTCCTGGATCTGATCCTGACGGTGGCAGCATGAGGGGGAGGAATATGCGTCTGTGGGCAGGGCTGTTTGTCTGCCTGTTTCTGCTGGTTTCAAACCCCGTGCCGGCAGAAGGAGCAGCAGACATCGAAACGGAGCAGTTGACGGACGGACTGTTGCAGGAACTGGAGTTGGGGGAAATGGAGGATTTTCTCCGGGATCAGCAGGCAGAGAATGATCTGGACATTAGTTTCACAGAACTTCTGAAGGGATTTTTGTCCGGTGAGGAAACCTATGATTTTTCGCGGGTCTGGTCCTGGGTTGTCAGTCACAGTTTTGGAGTGCTCCGCCAGAATAAAACCTATTTTGCGCAGATGCTTGTCCTTTTGTTGGCATTTGCGCTGCTGCAGGGGATCACGGGTGTATTTGCAGACTCTTTTCTGTCGGATATCAGTTTTCTTGCCGTGTATTTTCTGTTTTTGTACAATGCACTGCGCATCTTTGCTTCCATGCAGCAGATCATCTATGCATGCATGGAGCGGATCTCGGAGTTTACGCTTCTGGTGCAGCCGATCTTCTGTATGGCCATGCTTTTTTCTGAGGGGATCCGTTCCTCAGGTCTTACTTATGAGATGCTGCTTCTGGTGCTCTATCTGATTCAGAATTTGCTGCAAAACCTGCTGCTTCCGGTGGTGTTTCTCTATCTGATCACCCAGTTTGCAAACTACACATGGAAAGAAGAGCGTTTTTCCAGTCTGGCAAAACTGTTTGAGGGAACCGTCCTTCTGGCACAAAAAGTACTGGTAGCCTTTGTGCTTGGAATGAACCTTATACAGGGCATGGTGGCGCCGGCGGTGGACCAGTTGAAACGAACCACTGCTGTAAAAACCATGGGTGTGATCCCCGGACTGGGTGGGGCGATGAACGCTGTGAGTGAGATGCTGCTTGGGGCAGGCATTCTGATCAAAAACTGTGTCGGGGCAACGGTGATCGTCGTATTGGTGCTGCTCTGCGCAAAACCGTTATTGGAGATCGGTGTGCTGGCGCTGGTTTATCGGCTGCTGGCGGTTGTGGCAGAGCCTGTGACGGACAAGCGGATCTCGGGCGTATTGGACGCGCTGGCACGGACGGGGATGCTTTATCTGAAACTCTCTGTCACTGCCATCCTGATGCTGTTTCTCACCGTTGCAGTGGTCTGTGTGGCGAGTGGGGCAGCAGCCTGAAGCACCGCGATATAGGAGACGTTCATGTCCGTAGAAACATTCTGGGAGGGGATATGCAGATGTTCACAAATTGGATCCGCTCGATCCTGATCTTATATTTTCTGATGATGATCATCCTTTATCTGGCTGCAGGTGAAACCTATAAAAAATATATCCGATTTTTCATGGGGCTGGTCCTAGCGCTGACACTCCTCCGGCCTCTGCTGTCCGTATTTGGAAAAGAGGATGCGCTTCGTGACAATATCACCTATGAGTCTTTCCGGCAGGAAATGGAGGAAGCACAATTTGATTTCGGAAGCATGGAGGAAAGGGAAAATAAAGTATACAAAAGTCAGTATGAGCAGGCGCTTCGGATGCAGTTTTTGCAGGAGGCGAAGGAGCAGCTGCTGGATATCAGGCAGATCAAGGTCTCGCTGAATGAGGATTTTGAACTACAGAAAGTGACGATCCGGGAAGGGATCCCCGGAGATGGGGAGATGATGAAGCAGTATCTGTTGGATGCATATGAGATAGAGGAAGGAAAGGTGATGGTGGAGTGAAGTGGGATTGGAAAAAACTCAATCTAAAAGATAAAAATACATGGCTGATCCTGGGACTTTTCGGGGTGCTTCTTCTTGTGGTGGCGATGCCGGCTGAGGGCACGTCAAAAAGCAGGCTACCGGCTGCCACACAGCAGGAAACGGGGCAGGAGAAGGCAACAGGAGAGGCAGAAAATGTCATGGATGAAACAGAAGCGTTGGAACGTCGCCTGGAGGAAACCCTTTCGCTCATTGACGGTGCAGGCAGGGTGCGTGTCATGATCACGATGAAGGACACCGGTGAAAAAGTGGTGGAAAAGGACATGTCGCGGCGCTTGGATGCGAATTCTGATGGTACGGAGCAGACGGATCTGTCTGAGAGCAGCGTGTATGAAAAAGATGGAAATATTGAGAGTCCCTATATTTCCAACGAACTGACGCCGCAGGTGGAGGGTGTGCTTGTAGTGGCCCAGGGCGCCGGTAATTCTCTGGTGAAACAGAATATTTTGCAGGGCGTTCTGGCATTATTTCCGTTGGAAGCGCATAAGATTACAATAGTCAAAATGTCGATGCAGGAGGATGGCAATCATGAAAATCTTTAAGAAAAATCAGATGATCATTACAGCGCTGGCTTTGATGATCGCCGCGGCAGGATACGTGAGTTATACATATGGAAGCAAGGATGATCTGGCTCAGGCCACCAGTCAGGAAGTGACGGAAGAGACCTATGATATTTCGGAAGAGGATGCGCTCTTAGAAAATGAGATATTTACTGACACGGAGGATCCCGGTTTAGATACGGCTCAATCGGAACAAATGGATGAGACAGTTTCTTCTGATGCCGCAGCAGCCGGTGTGGAAAATCCGGGGGAGACCGTACTGACCGGGGCAATCGTGGAAAATGTGAACTTTGCCGTAGAGATGAAAATGAATCGGGAACAGGTGCGCTCTGAAAATAAGGAAAGCCTGCTGGCGATCATCGATAGTGAGGCGCTTTCCGATGCGCAAAAGCAGGATGCGATAGATAAAATGGTTGCTTTGACAGATATAGCAGAAAAAGAAGCCGCAGCAGAGATGCTTTTAGAGGCAAAAGGTTTTACAGACGTGGTTGTCAGCATCAGTTCTGACGGCGGTGCAGATGTTGTACTGGACATGGGAGAGGTTACAGATGCGAAACGGGCGCAGATTGAAGACATCGTATCCCGTAAAGCAGACATTGCAGCCGAAAAGATCGTCATCACACCCATCAATTCAAAATAACAGAAAAGCAGAAGGCAGATCCGTTTCTCAGGTTTCTGCCTTCTTTTTGTTATGTCGAAAAACTTGACAAAAGAAGAGGTGACCGATAAGATAAATGAGGTATGATTCGAAGGAAATGAGAGAGAAATAGATTTGGAGGAACATTCCGTGGCAGACTTAAAGAAGGAAATCGAAAAAAGACGTACATTTGCCATCATTTCCCATCCGGATGCGGGAAAGACGACATTGACGGAAAAGTTTTTGTTATATGGAGGCGCGATCAATGAAGCCGGCTCCGTAAAGGGAAAAGCGACTGCAAAGCATGCGGTGTCAGACTGGATGGAGATCGAAAAGCAGAGAGGTATTTCCGTAACCTCATCGGTACTTCAGTTTCACTATGATAATTATTGTATCAATATTTTGGACACTCCCGGACATCAGGATTTCTCGGAAGATACGTATCGAACACTCATGGCTGCAGATTCGGCGGTCATGGTCATCGACGGTTCCAAGGGTGTCGAGGCCCAGACAAGAAAATTGTTTAAGGTTTGTGTGATGCGGCATATTCCGATCTTTACTTTTATCAATAAGATGGACCGTGACGCAAACGATACGTTTGAATTGCTAGACGAGATTGAAAACGAACTTGGTATCGCAACCTGTCCGGTAAACTGGCCCATCGGTTCGGGAAAAGGATTTAAAGGCGTGTATGACCGCAACACGAAGTGTGTGCGTCTCTTTTCCGATACGAGAAAAGGAACCAAGGAAGGGGAAGAGAAGATCGTGCCGATCGATGATCCCGAATTAGAATCTTTGATCGGGGCAGAATATAAGGAGCAGTTGTTGGAGGAGATCGAGCTGTTGGACGGCGCCAGCGCAGAGTTTGATCAGGAACTGGTCACAAAGGGAGAACTTTCCCCGGTATTTTTTGGTTCTGCCCTTACAAACTTTGGTGTGGAAACGTTCTTACAGCACTTTTTGCAGATGACTTATGCACCGCTTCCCAGACAGTCAAATGTCGGAGCGATCAGTCCTTTTTCAGAGGATTTTAGTGGTTTTGTATTTAAGATTCAGGCAAACATGAACAAAAATCACCGTGACCGTGTTGCTTTTATGCGGATCGTATCCGGAAAATTCGATGCGGGAATGGAAGTTTATCATGTGCAGGGCGGCAAGCAGATCAAACTGTCACAGCCCCAGCAGATGATGGCGCAGGAACGAAAGATCGTGGATGAAGCATATGCAGGCGATATCATCGGACTGTTTGACCCCGGTATCTTTTCTATCGGAGATACGCTGACAACTGCAAAGGAAAAGTTTGAGTTCGAAGGCATCCCTACCTTTGCGCCGGAGCATTTTGCCCGCGTCCGTCTCATTGATTCCATGAAGCGCAAGCAGTTTGTAAAAGGCGTGAATCAGATCGCTCAGGAAGGTGCGATTCAGATCTTTCAGGAATACAAAGGCGGTATGGAGGAGATCATCGTCGGTGTTGTCGGTGTGCTTCAGTTTGATGTATTAAAATTCCGTCTGGAAAACGAGTATAATGTGGATATCCGTCTGGAGAATCTGCCCTATGAGCATATTCGCTGGATCGAGAATAAAGAAGCGGTCGATATGGACAAACTGACCGGAACATCAGATATGAAGAAGATCATGGATCTGAAGGGCAATCCGTTACTTTTGTTTGTCAATGCTTGGAGTGTGGGAATGACACTGGATCGAAACGAAGGCTTAATACTGTCTGAGTTCGGAAAAAATTAAGGAGGTTATATTATGGCAGTGATTCAGGTAACAGAAGATAATTTTGATGAGGTAGTGATGAAGAGTGAGAAGCCGGTGCTTCTTGACTTTTATGCGGATTGGTGCGGACCCTGCAAAATGATGGGTCCCATTGTAGAAGCGATCGCAGAAAAATATGCGGACAAGTATGTGGTGGGTAAGGTGAATGTTGACGAGCAGCCGGGACTGGCACTCAGATATCAGGTGATGAGCATTCCGATGCTTGTAACGATGAATTTGGGCATGTTTGCCGGAAAGAGTATCGGCGCGATTCCCGAGGCGGAAGTGTTAGATCTTTTGAAGAAGGCAGAGGGACTGAGAGACCAGCATGTGGAGTCTTGACGTAAAAATATAGAAACGCTATAATAAGAACACCCCAAGGGGTGTTCTTATTTTCTTTTTTTAAAATCCCTGTTGACATTTTGCATAAGGTGTATTACTATAATCACAGATACGAACAGATGTTCGCGAACATTTGAACGGTTCATCTGTGAGAGAATGAGCGATGAATGGTGATCGTGAAGGTTTTGTCACGATAGCAGATAGAATGAGAACTAAGAAATTGCGAAACCCTCTCATAATGTGCACAGGGAATGCGAGGCACAATGTATTAGGCAGGTACTTTGGAGCGGCTGGTACTTAGTGACCGTATTTTGGTCACTTATGTACCACTGCCAGCGACAAGTAGCGAGAGCGTGCCTGCCATACATGTGCTCGCATGACCAAAAACATAACGTAAATTGTTTCGCAATTTCATATAGAATGAGAACATGAAAAAGGAGAAGACCATGGCAGACGAAAATAAATTAAAAGCACTGGATGCGGCGATCGCACAGATTGAAAAACAGTATGGAAAGGGATCCGTAATGAAATTGGGCGATCCCTCTGCCGCAATGAATGTAGAAACAGTACCTACGGGTTCCTTGAGCCTTGATCTGGCGTTAGGTCTCGGGGGGCTTCCGAAGGGACGTATTATTGAAATCTATGGACCGGAATCCAGCGGTAAGACAACGGTTGCGCTTCATTGCGTAGCAGAAGTGCAAAAAGCGGGCGGTATTGCGGGATTTATTGATGCAGAGCATGCCCTTGACCCGGTTTATGCGAAGAATATCGGTGTAGATATCGATAATTTATATATTTCCCAGCCTGATAACGGAGAACAGGCATTAGAGATCACAGAGACGATGGTGCGCAGCGGTGCCGTGGATATCGTGATCGTAGACTCTGTGGCTGCGCTTGTTCCGAAGGCGGAGATCGATGGAGATATGGGAGATTCACATGTGGGTCTGCAGGCGCGTTTGATGTCTCAGGCACTTCGTAAACTGACGGCTGTTATCAGCAAGTCGAACTGTATCGTCATTTTTATCAACCAGCTGCGTGAGAAAGTCGGTGTGATGTTTGGAAATCCGGAGACTACTACAGGTGGACGTGCGTTAAAATTCTACTCATCTGTCCGTCTGGATGTCCGTCGTGTAGAGTCACTGAAACAGGCAGGAGAGGTAGTGGGTAACCATACCCGTGTAAAGATCGTAAAGAACAAAGTAGCGCCTCCCTTCCGCGAGGCAGAATTTGATATCATGTTTGGTAAGGGTATTTCAAAAGAGGGAGATATTCTGGATCTGGCATCAGGGATTGATATCGTAAATAAATCCGGTGCATGGTACGCCTATGAAGGCGAGAAGATCGGACAGGGTCGCGAGAATGCAAAGACATTCTTAGCAGAGCATCCGGAAGTTTGCGCAGAGATCGAAGCAAAAGTACGAAGCCACTACGGCATCGGAGCGGATTCTGCTGATCCCGAATCTGCAAAGACCGAACTGACAGAGGAATAGTCAGATATGGATTGCGTAACGGTTGTATCTGTGGAGCAGATCTCCGGAGGAAAACAGAGGGTTTGGCTAGACAACGGTGAGGCCTGGATCCTGTATCGCGGAGAACTTTGCAGTTGTGGTTTATCAGAAGGTGCAGAACTTTCAAAGGAACAATATGAGAAGATCCGCAGTGAGATCATCGGGAAACGCGCAAAGAAACGAGCCATGTACTTACTTGAAAAAATGGACCGTACCGAGCAGGAACTCCGAAGAAAACTGACAGAGAACGAATATCCGCCGGATTTAGTAGAAGAAGCGATCGCCTATGTAAAGAGTTTTCATTATGTGGATGATGCGCGTTATGCAGACTGCTATGTAAGGTTTCGCGGAGCATCCAAAAGCCGTGGAAAATTATTTGCAGAATTGCAGCAAAAGGGTGTTGACCGGGAAGTGGCAAGTCAGGTGCTGGATTCTTATGCGGATGACCGGGATGAAAGACAGATGATCCGGGACCTTTTGGAAAAGCGTCATTATGATTCAAAAACAGCAACAGCACAGGAGCAGAGGAGAATTTACGGGTATCTTGCACGCAGGGGATTTCAGAGTTCAGATATCCTTCAAGCCATTGGCAGATCATAATTACATATTATTTACTTGACATCATGCACAATGAACGATACAATTTATATGTTGTAGTTATGACAGATATACAATTTTTGATGTTGTATGTACAATGAAAACTTTATAAGGAGGTGCTCCTGTGACAGTAAGTATTGCAGTACTCATCGTTGCTGTCTTAGTCACCTTGGCAGTCACTGCGGTAGTGACAGTTGTGATCTTCAATCAGGTCCAGCAAAAGAAGGCTGATTCAAAGATTGGCTCTGCGGAAGAAAGAGCAAGAGCGATCATTGATGATGCGGTGAAGACCGCAGAGGCAAAAAAACGCGAATCTCTCTTAGAGGTCAAGGAAGAGTCTATTAAGACGAAGAATGAATTAGACCGTGAGATTAAAGAACGTCGTTCAGAGATTCAGCGTGCAGAGCGTCGTATTGAGCAGAAAGAGTCCAATCTGGACAAGAAACTCGATGCGATCGAAAAGCGTGAAGCGAACTTTGCAGCCAAGGAAGAAGAGATTAAGAAGCAAAAAGCAGAAGTAGCAAAGCTCAATGAACAGCGAGTGCAGGAACTTGAAAGAATTTCAGGTTTGACCTCCGAACAAGCAAAAGAATTTTTATTAAAAACCGTTGAAGATGATGTAAAACTTGACACTGCAAAAATGATTAAGGAAATGGAAACCCGTGCCAAAGAAGAAGCCGGTAAGAAGGCGAAGGACTATGTGGTGACTGCCATTCAGAAGTGCGCAGCAGATCATGTCTCTGAGACAACGATCTCCGTAGTTCCGCTCCCGAATGATGAAATGAAGGGACGTATCATTGGACGCGAGGGTAGAAATATCCGTACGCTGGAGACTTTAACAGGTGTAGATCTGATCATTGACGATACACCGGAAGCTGTTATTCTCTCCGGTTTTGATCCCATCCGTCGTGAAGTTGCAAGAATCGCATTAGAAAAACTGATCGTGGATGGACGTATTCATCCCGCCAGAATCGAGGAAATGGTAGAGAAGGCCCAGAAGGAAGTCGACACCATGATCCGCGAGGAGGGTGAGGCAGCCACTTTAGAGGTTGGTATTCATGGCATCCATCCGGAACTGATTCGTCTGCTTGGACGTATGAAGTTCAGAACCAGTTATGGACAAAATGCATTAAAGCATTCCATTGAAGTGGCACAGATCGCCGGTCTCTTAGCCGGTGAGATTGGCGTGGATATAAGAACCGCGAAACGCGCCGGATTATTACATGATATCGGTAAATCTGTGGATCATGATATGGAGGGATCACATATTCAGATTGGTGTGGATTTGTGCCGTAAGTACAAAGAATCACCGCTTATCATCAATGCAGTTGAGGCACATCATGGTGATGTAGAGCCTCAGTCTCTGATTGCATGTCTGGTTCAGGCAGCTGATACGATCAGTGCAGCGCGTCCGGGAGCAAGACGTGAGACGTTAGAAACATATTCTAATCGCTTACAGCAGTTAGAAGATATTACAAACGGTTTTAAGGGAGTTGACAAATCTTTTGCTGTTCAGGCAGGCCGCGAGGTTCGAGTAATGGTAGTTCCTGAACAAATCAGTGATGCTGATATGGTGATTCTGGCAAGAGATATTTCTAAGCAGATTGAAGCTGAATTAGAGTATCCGGGTCAGATCAAGGTAAATGTTATCCGCGAGTCACGCGTAACTGACTTCGCGAAATAAATACGGGCATCCGAGAAAAGACTGATTCGATAAGGCGTTAAGATTTCATCTTAGCGCCTTTTTCAATGAAAAGGAGGTTTTTAAGATGGAAAATCAGATTAAAAGAGTAAATCGAACATTAAAATACGAAGGAGTGATCGTTGATTTTTATAGTGATACAATGCAGATGCCGGATGGCAGACTGACAGAGTGGGATCTAATCCATCATCGAAAAGGTGCTGCTGCGGTTGTTCCGGTGTTGCCTGACGGAAAAATCTTAATGGTCCGTCAGTTTCGGAACGCATTAGATCGAATGACCATTGAGATCCCTGCCGGAGCAAGAGATTCCGTAGAGGAGGAGACCATTTACTGTGCAGCAAGAGAACTGGAAGAGGAGACCGGTTATAAAAGTGAGAAGATCGATTACCTGATGTCACTGCGGACGACGGTTGCCTATTGTGATGAATTTATTGATGTGTATGTGGCAAGGGATCTTATAAAAACAGAGCAGCATCTGGATCCCGATGAATTTGTGGAGTTAGAATCATTTGAATTAGAGGATCTTTGTGAGATGATCTATGCAGGTACGATTCAGGATGCGAAGACGGTTGCTGCGTTGATGGCATATAAGAATAAGTACTGCATAAAATAAACCTAAGGATATCACCTTTGGATGGCATTGCATGGGAGAAGGAAAACTTTCCTTTAAGCAGGCGTTATTCATAGATTTTTTGGTCTGTTTTATCTTTGGGATCGTACTTTCAAATCTATTGGGATCAGATGCGTTTCAAAAGCAGGGGAATCTGACGCGTTATTATTTACAGCAATTTCAGTATACACAGTTTCAGTTTGAGGATCTGTTGTGGCATATAGGAAGCCAACGGATTGTTCTATTTTTCCTGCTATTAGCATTTTCGCTTCTTTCAAAAGGAAAGATCGTGCATACGCTTTTTGTTGCCTGGTGTGGTTTCGCATATGGATTTTTCTGTGTGATGCTGATCGCCGCATGCGGGGCCAAGGGACTTCTTGTATGTATGTCAGCGCTTTGTCCGCATTTTTTTGCATATGTGCCAGCGTATTTGGGAATGGTGCAGTTATCTGATCAGAGAAGAACTACGTCGAAGTGGGGCCGATGGGGTGCGGTCGGTGTGATTTTTTTGCTAGTGATTGTTGGAATATTACTGGAATCTTACGCAAATCCTATGTTAATACAAAAAATATTAAATTTCTTTTAAAAATATTACATAATATTTGCATTTGTTGTAATATTTTGGTATAGTAAAAACAACTTTTCGCCCATAAACAGAAGGGTTCTCGGGGTTTTGTCACTGGGTGGATACAGGGGTAGGTTTTTACATGAAAAGAGAAATTGATGCATTTATCAGTTACATGCACCAGCAGCGTCAGACTTCACAGAATACAGAAGCGGCATACGCCAGAGATCTTTGTAAATTGATGGAGTATGTGGAGTCTGTTGTGCCGAGTTTTTCTCAGGTGACATCTGAACTGTTGCAGGAGTATGTATCAAAATTAGAAGAACAAGGGAAAAAAGCGGCAACGATCTCCCGATCGATTGCCAGCGCAAAAGCATTTTTTACATGGCAGGAGACCATAGGGGTACGAAGTGATAATCCGGCGAAGGGATTAAAGGCGCCAAAGATTGAAAAGAAACCGCCAGAGATCCTTACGCAGCTGGAGATCAAACGTCTATTGGATCAGCCTTCCTCGGATGCTCCAAAGGAGATCCGGGATAAAGCCATGATGGAGTTGTTGTATGCGACAGGCATCCGGGTGTCAGAGTTAATTGCATTGGAATTGTCTGATGTGAATCTTCAGATGGAGTATCTGACTTGCCGGGACGGTCATAGAGAGCGTACCGTTCCGTTTGGAGAAACGGCGCGGCATGCGTTAGAATTGTATTTAGAGAAGAGCAGATCCAAACTTGTAAAAGATGAAACTTGCAAGTTATTGTTCACCAATTGTTCGGGTGAACCCATGAGCAGGCAAGGCTTTTGGAAGATCATGAAGTATTATGGGAAGCGGGCTGGTATCGAGGGTGAGATCACTCCCCATACACTGCGCCATTGTTTTGCCGCACATTTACTGGGGAATGGAGCAGATCTGAAGTCGGTTCAGGAGATGATGGGTCATTCCGATATTTCCACCACACAGATCTATATGCAGTTGTCAGACCGAAAGATCCGCGAGGTATATAAAAAGGCGCACCCGAGAGTCTAGACACGGATGAAATTTTGTTTATAATAAAAGGATGGTTGTTTCCTATCAGGTAAGCATTGGATCTGTACATGATAAGAATTGCCATAATAGATACGGAAAGAGAGAATGTTATGGAACGCAGAATAACAGGACATACAGGACTTATGGCACTGATCGGGTCTCCGGTGGGACATTCGGGATCTCCGGCCATGTACAACTACAGTTTCGAAAAACTGGGACTGGATTATGTGTATGTTGCATT
>CAMBUC010000028.1 GCA_945871045.1 uncultured bacterium | reverse complement strand
GATGTATTAGTATTTGGTATGCCTCAGAAGTTCCATTATGGTGATGGCATGGGTACGAACCCCATCATGATGATGCAGGCATTAAGTGCACAGGTACTGCGTTTCAAGAGAATTATGAGTGATAACTGTGTCATCATCTGCGCATCTACCTGTAATGGATATTTCCATGACGAGTTGTGGCCGTATTTGAGAGAAGTATATGATCTGTTCCAGCATGATCATATGAATACACTTCCCGATATGAACCGTTACGGTGAATATTTTGCAACCAACGAAGAATACATCCGTAAGTACCGTTTTACAAATGCATTCCATCCCTTCCATGGCTTCTCTATGATGTCCTGCGGACATATTGCAGAGATGAATACAAGCGCAATTTATATCGTAGGCGCTGAAGAGCCCGGCTATGCAAGAGGAATGGGATTAAAGACAAGAGCCACTTATGAGGAAGCGTTAGAAGATGCAAAGAAGAAATTTGTAGGAGAAAATCCGAACATTCTCGCATTACCTATGACTTTCAAAAAGGCTGCCGTACATCTTTGCATGAAGAATCCTGAAGATGACTGTATGGATGCTTATGGACATAGAGGCGGCTGCTGCTAATTATTTGTGACAAAGGATGGTGTGATTAAATGAAACTGTTTTCAAAAAAAGAGCCTACTTCTCAAAACCCAAAAAAATTGCATATCATTCAGGAATTAAACGCTTTTAAGAAACAGGTATTGGATTACACCAGAGGCCTGAACAAGGATGTCCTTCGGTTGAATTATTTATCAGGCAGCACCACATCTGCGATCAAGGCAATCAATGGTTCGATTGCCGAGATCAATGACGGTAACAGTGAACTGGCTGAAAATATCAATGAAGTAAATGAGATCACCTTAAATATGGGACAGGGAATCGAAGAGAACCTTTCCTATATGGAGAACCTTGTGAATGCCACAGAGGACATGACCGTTAGTAATCAAAAACTGATCTCTTTATTTGAAGAGTTAGTGGGAGATAATACAGCTACTTCCGGAGGAATTTTGGAAGTAGCTGAAAATACACGTAACGTAAATGCTGCAACAGCAGAGATTTTGCAGGCTACTTCTGCCATCAACAGTATTGCGAAAAAGACGAATCTCCTTAGTTTAAATGCTTCGATCGAGGCAGCAAGGGCAGGAGATGCAGGAAAAGGATTTGCAGTCGTAGCTTCTGAAATCCGGGAATTGGCGGAGTTAAGCCATCAGAGTGCAGAAGCCATCGGTAAAGTGGTGGCAAAGTTAAGTGCTGATTCCAACGTGTCGGTCAATAGTATTGAAAAAATTCAGGAGTCTTTTAGGCGTCAGACAGAATGTCTCAATCAGACAAGACAGTTATTGGAGAACACGGATCAGAAGATCACAGAGGTGCAGGAAAAAGTATCTTTGGTAGATTCCAATATGGATAAGTTGGAGCATTCCAAGGATATTATTATCCGTAACATGCATAATCTGACGAAGTTAGGTGATAACAACTCCAAGGCAACAGAGATGATCGCCAGTGATTTTGGGCGTATTGTCAAACATTCCGGAGATGTTACCTCTTTGACTTCCGAGATCACAGATCTACTGGAAAAATTGCATTATTTTTCACAGGAAGAAGCAGATGCAAGTGAAGACAATACCGTGAAGGTGACGAGGAAACTTCGTGCCGGATATATGCCGAATTACGGAAGTTTGTGTTCAATCATCCCTGCCATGAAACTGGGATTTTTAGTTCAGGAAGGATTAGAGGTAGAACTGGTAGAATACCCCAATGGTATGAAGATCATCGATGCCTTGCAATCCGGTGAACTGCAGGTGGGATATATCGGTGACGGTGCCCATAAACGCTGCATCGCAGGGGATGCGAAAGTATTCTTATTATCCCACGAATCCAATGCAGAGGCTGTATTGGGAAATAAGGCAAATGGCGTAAAGAACTTAAAAGCATTAAAAGGAAAACGGATCGGAACCATTATTGGAAGTACCAGTGACACGATTCTGGATTTCGCTTTGGAAAGTGCCGAACTGACCAGAGATGATTGTGAGATCGTAGATTCAACGCCGGAAGAGATCATGGAGGCAATGGCAAAAGGAACAATGGATGCCTGTGCATTATGGTCCCCTTATACATTTAATTTACAAAAGAGAATGGGAGATAACCTGCAGTTGCTGGCAAATAACCTGAACTTCTCGAATCGGATGTCATCCTTGTCATCATGGGTTACTTCCGAAAGTTTTGCAAAGGAGCATAGTGACGATCTGGTGAAGTTCACCAGAGCCCTTTACAGAGGTATGAATTATCGTGCCAAAGAAAGCAATATGCGACAGGTTGCCAAGTGGATCGCGGAAATGACCGGTTTAAAAGAAGACAGTTTGTATGAACAGCGTCTGGATGCCGACTGGTCCACCAAGGGATATGTAGCGATCGGAGCCGCAGACGGAACTGTTGCAAAATTATATCAGGCACAACAGAGACAGTTTTTAAAGAATGGCCATATCTCGAAATCTGTTCCGGTAGATCAGTATGTGATGTTTGACATCATGAAAAAGGCAATAGAGTAAGAATAGAGGAAAAGAAACATGATACCAGTAATATTATTTGTTGTATGTATTCTGGCTTCCAGTGTGGGAGCCGTCGTAGGGGCAGGTGGTGGAGTGATCATCAAACCTGTCTTGGACATGATCGGAATACTGCCTGTATCTACAGTTAGTTTTTGCTCCGGCTGCACCGTGCTTGGAATGTCTATTAGTTCCTTGATCAGAAATAGGAACAATGGGGTGAAACTTAAAATTAAGACCAGTACGGCTTTGGCACTTGGTGCAGTTTGTGGGGGATTTGTCGGACAGTGGCTGTTTGACTTTGTTCGAAACGGGTTTTCAAACGAACATATTTTGGGTGGCATTCAGGCAATGGTCCTGACTGCAATAAACTTCTTTGTTTTTATATATGTTTGTAAGAAAAACCAATTACCATCAAAACAAATTGATAGTATACTTGTATCAGTTGGTATTGGAATCTTTTTAGGTATGATTTCCGCTTTTCTTGGAATAGGCGGAGGACCTTTAAACGTGGCAGTTTTGTTTTTCTTTTTTTCCATGGATGCAAAAGAAGCTGCCAAAAATTCACTTTATATCATTATATTTTCGCAGATTTCCAGCATAGGAACAGCGTTAGCAACAGGATCGGTTCCTGAATTTTCATGGTTGAATCTGTGTAGTATGGTTATCGGTGGTGTTGGAGGTGCTTTAATTGGCGCGGCTATCTCAAAAAGAATTGACAATACAGGCGTTGAAAAGATACTTAAAATTTTATTACTTGTTTTAATCGTAATCGGTTTTTATAATGTATTGAAATACATGGTATTTTAAAATAAATAAGGTGTTGCGGACAAATCTGCAACACCTTATTTATACGAATCGCGTTAGAAAAGACTCGTTTAACAACGACCCGGTGAAAACCGGCGGGAAAAGGAATCAGTGATACAATGGAAACAAGAGAGATACTAGAAAAATTATGTGCAGGTTCCATCACCATCGAGGAAGCGGAACGGCATTTTAAGCAGCAGCCCTTTGAGGAGATGGGAGATTTTGCGAAGTTGGACATGCATAGAAAAGTGCGTTCCGGATTTCCGGAGGTAGTATTTTGTGCCGGAAAGGCAGATGAACATCTTCTGGCAATCTATGAGCGGCTGTATGCGTCAGAGGGAGAAGTGTTTGGAACACGCGCCAGTAATGCCCAGTATGAGATGATCAGACAGGTGCTGCCACAGGTCGTGTATGATCCGGTTTCCCATATCTTAAAGATCGAGAAAGCGGATAAGGAGCGCATCGGATCCATCGCGGTATGCACCGCCGGAACAGCGGATATTTCCGTAGCGGAAGAAGCTGCACAGACCTGTGAATATTTCGGTTCCCATGTGGAGCGCATCTATGATGTGGGTGTGGCGGGGATCCATCGCCTGTTTGCAAAAATGGAGCCCATCTGTCAGGCGAACTGTGTGATCGCTGTTGCCGGAATGGAAGGCGCGCTGGCCAGTGTGATCGGTGGACTGGTAGACAAACCGGTGATCGCAGTTCCTACCTCGGTAGGTTATGGCGCCAGTTTTGGAGGGCTTTCCGCACTTCTTACCATGATCAATTCTTGCGCGAATGGGATTGGCGTCGTGAATATTGATAACGGATATGGTGCGGGCTATCTTGCAACGCAGATCAATCGACTGGGGGTAAAAACGAATGACAAGTGATCGTATTTTATATTTGGAATGCCGTTCAGGCATTAGCGGGGATATGACGGTGGCAGCGCTGCTGGATCTGGGGGCTGATGAGAAGAAACTAACAGATGCGCTGGAATCCCTTCCTTTAGAGGGATACCGGATTCAGATCTCCCGGGTGAAAAAATCGGGTCTGGATGCCTGCGATTTTGCGGTGATCCTGGATGCAGCGCATGAAAACCACGATCACGATATGGCGTATCTGCATGGAGATCATCAGGGGCATGAGGAGCACGATGAGCATACCCATGACGGTCATGTCCATCATCATGATGCACCTCATGACCATTTACAGGATGACCACGGTCACCATCACCATGACCACCATGTACATGGCGCACAGGCGATGCATCACGCCCACGAGCACCGTGGACTGACCGAGATCACAGAGATCATTGAGGCCGGAAACCTGTCAGCTGGTGCAAAAGAACTGGCTCTACGAATTTTCGATATATTGGCGGATGCAGAGGCAAAGGCCCATGGGGTGCCGAAGGATCAGGTGCATTTTCATGAGGTGGGAGCGGTGGACTCCATCGTAGATATTGTGGCAGCAGCGGTATGTCTGGATGATCTTGCACCGGATCGGATCGTGGTATCTCCTTTGTCTGAGGGCACCGGAACGATCCGCTGTCAGCATGGGATCCTTCCGATTCCGGTGCCGGCAGTGTCCAATATCGTTACGGCTCATGGATTATCCATTTGCAATACAAAGATACAGGGGGAATTGATCACTCCCACAGGTGCTGCCTTTGTGGCAGCGGTTATGCAGGAGCATAATGAATTGCCGAAAAATTATACCATCGAACGTGTGGGAATCGGTGCCGGAAAGCGTGATTATGAGGCGGCAGGAATCCTTCGTGCCATGTGGATTTGTGATGCTGAGACGAAAAAAGACAGTATCGTGAAGTTGGAAGCCAACATTGATGATGCAACGGGAGAGCAGTTAGGCTATTGCATGGACCGGTTGATGGAGGCAGGTGCAAAGGATGTTAGTTTTGTACCCATTTACATGAAGAAAAACCGTCCCGCTTATGAACTGCATGTGATCTGTGCGCCCGGCGATGTGGAACGTCTGGAAGAGATTCTGTTCTGCGAGTCAACTACCATCGGTATTCGTAGGATCGAAATGGAACGTACAGTGATGGAGCGACAGACAGAGACGGTAAAAACCTGTTACGGAGATGTGTTGGTGAAGGTCTGCACGTATAAAGGTGTGCGAAAGATTTATCCCGAGTATGAAAGCGTGAAAGGGCTATGCAGCAAGTGTGATCGCAGTTTTTGTGAAGTTTACCAAGAAATCCTATCGGCTTGCAGATAAAAGTGCATGATCATTGTATAAAATGCCAAAAAGCCGGTTGCTGCCAGAAATATCTGTCAATCTGGCCTCTTTTATGCTATAGTATATTCGAGATTTCAGCGTGTATATTAGGGGGTTATTCATGGCAAACATGCATTTATCGGAACTGGTGGATTTTGATAGTATGACCGTGATCCAGAATGGGTTTTCCAAACTGACCGGAATGTCGGTATCCCTTGTGGATGCGGATGGAGTACCGGTAACGCCTGCTTCAAAATATTCCAGATTTTGTTTTGAATTGACGAGAAGTACAATGGAGGGAAGATCACGGTGTGAACACTGTGATCGTATGGGTGCCTTGCGTGCCCTGCGGTGTGGAAAGCCGGAGGCTTATACCTGTCATGCCGGATTGTGTGATTTTTCTGCACCGATCCTTGTGGATGGTCGTTTTATGGGATCTCTGATCGGCGGTCAGGTGCTGACGGATGAACCGGATGAGGAAGCAGTCCGTGCGACTGCAAGCGAACTGGGGGTTGATCCGGATGCGTATGTACAAGCCATTCATGAGGTGCCTGTGATCGGAAAAGAAAAGATCGAATTTGCGATGGAGTATTTAACAGCCTTGGCAGACATTATTTCCAAAATGGCATATAACAATTACATGACCTTTTGCAAGAGCCGTGAATTGGAAAATATGACGCGCATGAAGTTGGAGTTCTTATCCACAATCAACTACAATATCAACAAACCGCTGCGGGAAATGTTAAATCTGACAAGCAGTATCAAGCGGGAAGAGTTGCCGGAGCATGTAGTTGTTATGCTTCGCAGGATTGAAAAGATGAATCAGAACGTCATCAATACGCTTGCAGACGCAATGGCCTTTTCGGAGATGACCCGTACAGATTCCGATATCATAGAAACGGAGTACAGTCTTGCGACTCTTTGTGAAGGCTTGAAGCTTACCTATACCGGGCGACTGATGGAACGTCCCATCGAGTTTCAATTAAACATCGAAGAGGATGTTCCGGTGGAGTTATTTGGAGATGTGACAAGAATCCGCCAGATTTTAGTGAACCTTCTGAATAATGCCGTGCAGTATACAAAAGAGGGAAGGATCACACTACATATTTATCAGAGGAAGACGACTTACGGCATCATGGTTTATTTTGAGATCAGTGATACCGGAATCGGCATGGATGAAGAGCAACTTCATAACATTCGGGAAATGTTTGAGGATGTGAGAAACAATCGGCTGGTGGATGAAGATGTCCTTGCGTTTGGACTGGGAATGACCGGACAGCTGGTCAATGCGGTATATGGAGATATTCAGGTAGCCAGTACGTTAGGACAGGGTTCTGTGTTTACAGTGGTAATTCCTCAGATGTCAGCAAAAGGCTGACTTTGAAATCGGAAGGCATGAGGATCATGGATAGGAATGAGATGATGATGACGAAAAACATTGAGGATGTGGTTATTCAGTGCGGGCAACTGCTGATGCAGTCCAGTGCTGTAGATTCTAAAGAAAATAAGGAAGCAGTTCAGATCGCGGCAGAATCATTAAAGTTTTGCGGATTGGAGATGAAACGTCTGGATGCTGATCAACAGACAGTCATCCAATCGATTTGTTTTTTAGACTCGGAAGAGGCAGATCCGTCAAATGCAATGGAATTCAGGTATTCCGAAGATCATGGAGGGAGTGCCGTCTATCGGGTTTATCCAAAGGTCGGACAAGAGAAATGGAGTGAGCGTACGGTCAAATGGCTGGGGATTTTTATGATGCAGCTTCATGAGGCCAACAGCCGGCAGAATCTGGTAGAAGATGCGCAATATTACCGGTATCATGATCCGCTGACAAAGCACACAAATCTGTTGTATTATTCGGAGCGTTGCGATCTTTATATAAAAAACGGAACCATCTGCGACTATACGGCAATCGCGGTGGATCTGGATGATTTCACCCAGTTGAATCTGAGGATCGGCAGTGACAACTGTGACCTTGTGCTGACCCGTTTTTTGGATTGGCTGAAAGATGGGCTGACAGATAACGAGATCGTTTCACGTATCAGCGGAGACCGGTCTGCACTCCTCGTTCTGAAGGAGCACGAGGACATGATACTGGAAAAACTCAAGCACAGCGAGATTCGTTATGGAGAGAATCCAAACGAGAAGGTGAACTTGTCTGCGGAGGCGGGCATCTATCATCTGTCGGAAGATGTGGAGAGCCATCATAACATTATTCAGGCCATCAGCAGTACATTAAATACGGCAAAAGGTTCCATGCATTTACAGTTTGCCTACTATGACCGGGCTTCTGCAGAAGAACTTGAGCGAAAAAAATTTTACGAGTCAGCCTTTGAACAGGCGCTCATCAACGAAGATATTCATGTATTTTTCCAACCGAAGGTGTCCTTAAAGGATTACGAACTGATCGGTGCGGAGGCGTTGTCCAGATGGATCGTAGATGGGAAGATGGTGCCGCCGGATTCCTTCATACCGATCCTGGAAGAGACCAATCGTATTTGTGAACTGGATTTCTATGTTTTGGAGCATGTTTGTCAGTGTATCCAAAGTTGGATCCGTCATGGGGTAAAGCCGGTGAAAGTGTCTGTGAATTTTTCACGGCGGCATCTTTCCGATAAAAATCTGGTGTCAGAAGTGATAAGGATACTGGACAAATATGAAGTGCCCCATGAATATATTGAAATGGAGTTGACGGAAACGACGATCGATGCGGATTTTGAGGCTTTAAAGCGTGTTGTACACGATCTGCGTGGCTGTGGGATCGAATCCTCCGTGGATGATTTTGGAATGGGCTATTCTTCTTTGAGTCTGATCCGGGATGTTCCCTTCAAGGTTTTAAAGATCGATAAAAGTTTTCTTGGGGACAAAAATGCAGAGTCCGAGGAACGCCAGCGGTCTATGATGAAGCATGTGATCAGTATGGCAAATGACATGGGAATGGAGTGTATCGCGGAAGGCGTAGAGAGTATGGAGCATGTGCAGTTATTGAAGGAAAATAAGTGTTACATGGCGCAGGGCTTTTTGTTTAACAAGCCGATTCCGCAGGAAGAGTTTGAAGATATCTTATCACAACAGTTGAAATAAAAGATGACAGAGGTTCCGGAGTTTTGCGCTGCAAGCCCGGTCCTCTTTCGTTTTAAAGATGATATGTTTGGAAGGAGAGAAACATGAGAAAAAGAACTTTGATCGCAGGTCTGTGCATGGCAGCGGTACTTTTGACCGGATGTGGTGATTCCAGCGACTATAGCAAGTATGTGACCCTTGGAGACTATAAAAACCTGAGTGCGGAACTTTCTGTTCAGGCAGTTACCGATCAGGATCTGGAGAATTATATCAAAGAGCAGCTTGCAGATGACGTGGAATATAAGGAGGTCAAAGGACCTGTAACGGAAGGACAGATGGTACAGGTCTTGTTGACGGCAAAAGATGGTAATGAAGTGGTCTACGATTTTGCGGAAGACGGCTATGAATTGACTGTGGGACAGCAGGAGTTTGGGGAAGAGGTAGATGAGGCGCTGATCGGAACAGTTATCGGGGACACTCTGGATCTGACGGTATCGTATGACGATTCCTTTGAGGATGCCATGCTATGTGGAAAAGAGATCAACTATCAGATAGAGGTTCAAAAGATTTCTGATGTGAGTTATCCGGAACTTACAGATGCCTATGTGAAGGAAAACTTTGGTGAGGAATCTACAGAGTCATGGAAACAGACCTTAAAAGACGAATTGACCTCTGAACGACAGGCAGAAGCAACGGAATCAATGAGGGATGAACTGGTACAAAAGGCAGTTGACACAGCCGAGATCACCGGTTATCCGAAGTCTCTGTACAAGGAAAGACGTGAGGCAGTACAGGAAGATTACAAGAGTTATGCGGCAATGTTTGAATGTTCCGTTGATGAGATTTACGAGATGTTTCAAGTGACGAAGGAAGATCTGGAAAAACAGTATCTGGATGAGACAAACCGGACGATGGTGCTGGCCTTGATCAGACAGCAGGAAAATATCACCCTGTCGGAAGAACAATTGTCGGAAAAACTCGAAGCATTTGCAGCGGACAATGAGTATGATTCCGTACAGCAGCTTTTGCAGGATTATGAGGAAGAGGATCTCAAACAGTACTTTTTAGATGAGGAAACCAAGGATTTTTTGGAAGAACATGCGGATATTTCCATCAATGAAACGTGATGTTCTTGTTAAAAAAATAACTAATCTTTCAGATTGCTTTTTTCAGAGTACAAATATTGTTTTTTTGAAAATAAAGGATTACAATAAAGACATGTTCAAAGACATATGGGTTATTCGCTGTATTTGGGGTGCGGATGTTTTACCGCTCACAACGTCTTTGAAAATATTTAACGGCAGAATGTGAAAAGGAGAAAAAAATGTTTGGTTTTGGACAGTTGATTGAAATTTTAAAGAAAAATCCGAAAAAGATCGTGTTTACAGAGGGTAGTGATCCTCGTATTTTAGAGGCAGCTTCACGTTTGCTTGCCAGCAGTTTTTTAAGCCCCGTACTTGTTGGAAACGAGGATGAGATCCAGAAGTCGGCAGAGGAAAGCGGCTTCAATATCCGCGGTGCAAATATCGTTGATCCTGCCAATTATGAGCGCATGGATGAGATGGTAGAGATGTTCTGCGAACTCCGTAAGAGCAAAGGTGTGACTCCGGAGCAGGCCAGAAAGACTCTTTCCCAGGCAAACTACTTTGGAACCATGCTTGTAAAGATGGGTGAGGCAGACGCCTTGCTTGGTGGTGCTACATATTCTACTGCAGATACAGTTCGCCCTGCATTACAGCTCATCAAGACAAAGCCCGGAAATACCATCGTTTCTTCCTGCTTTATCCTTGTCAGACCCAGCGCTACCGGTGACAACGAAGTGATCGCCATGAGTGACTGCGCGATTAACATCAAGCCTACGGAGGATGAATTGGTAGAGATCGCTTTAGAGAGTGCAAAATGTGCGAAGATCTTCGGCATCGACCCGAAGGTAGCATTCTTAAGTTACTCTACACTGGGCTCCGGTTCCGGTGAGGATGTTGAAAAGATGAGAAACGCTGCTGCAAAAGCAAAGGCTTTGGCACCGGATCTTCCCATCGAAGGAGAGTTGCAGTTTGATGCTGCCGTAGCTCCTCGCGTTGCTCGTACAAAGTGCCCGGATTCAAAAGTAGCCGGACATGCGAACACCTTTATTTTCCCGGATATCAATGCTGGAAATATCGGTTACAAGATCGCACAGCGTATGGGTAACTTTGAAGCATATGGACCGATCCTTTTAGGTCTGAATGCGCCCATCAATGATCTTTCCCGTGGTTGTAATGCGTCTGAGGTTTACTCTATGGCGATCATTACTGCTGCACTGGCATAGCTTCGGGGACGCTTCTTTTGCCACGACCATCGCCCATTGCCACGAGGAGCGCCCTTTGTCTCATGAATGAAATTCTTATGAATTAAATATTGTAACCTTTTGGCCTCTTCCATCGATTTATTGATGAAGAGGCCTTTTTCAAATAAAAATAACGAGGGATTACTCATGAGAATACCGGTAGAGTGGCTGATAAATGCGTATCAGGCGAATCTGTTTGTGGCGGCACTGCGCTACTATGCAAAAAACCGATTTACTTATATTGAACTGGGCGATGGGGATGAACTATGGGAAAACCGGAAGATGGAACAGATTGCGGAGGTCCATGGGGAAGTGTTTGAACTGCTGGCGCAGTTTTACCGGAAAAGACGGCTGTACATGATATACGGTAACCATGGCGAGGGAAAATGAGAGAGTGCTGATCACCGGGCATACGTATCGTCCCGTAGTTTCACAGGATGTCTCCGGTTATATGAACACCGGAAGTTCTGTGCATCCGTATCTGATCACATGTATAGAAATCGAAAACGAAGTACTTACACTGGTGAAATGGTATATGGATGCAGGAACGAACGGAAATCTTTTTGTGGAGCGCAGCCCTCTGTAACCGGGACAAAGGGCGCTCCTCGTGGCAAAAATCACTCCTCATGGCAGAAGGAACGTCCCCAAAGCAGTTTGCTTGCGGTGCGATAGCAGATATCATCGAATTGTTCCTGGGAAAGGGGGAGTTTTTTTAGTTCTGCAAGGGTATGCTCTGCTGTGTCCCAGGGGGAATCTGTGGCAAAAAGCAGATGGTCGCTGCCATGCTGTTTCAGGATTGTCAGAAACTGCTTTTCGGTGATCCGTCCAAAGGAGAAAGAAATGTCCAAAAAGAGTGAAGGATCAGTGAGCAGTTCAATGACTTCATCCCACTGCATCCAGCCGCCTGTGTGGGCCAAGATCACATGGGTGGGATGTAGGATATCCACCATGTTTTTCGTTCTTGTTGTGGGGCAGTGGACATCATTGGGATATCCGATATCAATTCCGGCATGAAGTGTGGTATAAAGCCCGAGGCTTTCCGCCTCGGAAATGATGTTCAACATGAGGGGATCGTCCACCAGACGGGACTGATAGTCCGGGTGCAGTTTGATCCCTTTAAATCCATTTTCTTTTAACCATGTTAGTTCGGTTTTGTAGTCTGCATAGTCCGGGTGCATGGCACCAAAGGAGATCAGGCCCGTCTCTTTGGATGTCTCGTTTACTTCCAAGGCACGGCGGTTGATCTTCTCCACCTGCGCGGGGTTGGTGGCAACAGGGAGTACCACGGAGATATCTACACCGTCCCTTGCCATCGCCTGCCGTAATCCCTGCACGGTTCCGTCTGAAAAAGGCTGGGAATGGGAGCGTTCACTTAATTCTTTGATAGCTGCCGGAGCGATTTTGTCCGGAAATGTGTGTGTATGAAAATCAATTAACATGTGAGTACCTTCTTTCGTAATGATGGAAATTTCTATTGGAATTATAGGAAATTTTTTGATCATTTACAAGGTGAAATCAAAAATCGAATTTGTTTCTTAAGAAAAAATTAAAGATTCCCCATATTGGAACTTCATAAAAAATCCGTTACAATAGAACCATGATCGATCATGATTTTTGATGTGACGGATTTTTTATGGCGGAAAAAAGGAAAATCAGCCATGAGACGGGAGCATCGGAAAATATCTGGGGAGGAGAACATGTACAAGATTCTGGTTTGTGATGATGAAAAGGACATTGTATCTGCACTTAAGATTTATCTGGGCAGCGAGGGTTATTCCGTTTCTGCCGCCTACAACGGAAAGGAAGCGTTGGAGGTGTTGGAGCAGGAAGAGATCCATCTGGTGCTGTTGGATCTGATGATGCCTGTGATGGACGGCATGAGTGCGATGATAGAGATCCGGAAAAGGAGCAATGTGCCGGTCATTTTTCTTACAGCAAAGAGTGAGGACACGGATAAGATCCTGGGACTGAATGTGGGAGCAGACGACTATATCACAAAGCCTTTTAATCCGGTGGAACTGTTGGCGCGGGTGCGCTCGCAGCTGCGGCGTTACATGCAGTTAGGAGGCACGGTGGCAAAGAAAGAGCGCTTTGCCATTGGCGGTATTGAACTGGATGACGTGGCAAAAGAGGTAACGCTGGACGGAGATGCGGTGGCACTGACCAGAACGGAGTACGATATCCTGAAACTTTTGATGGAGCATCCGGGGCGAGTTTTTTCGCCGAAGGAGATTTATGAAGCAGTGTGGAAGGACGTCTCCATGGGTACAGAAAATACGGTGGCGGTGCATATCCGTCATCTGCGTGAGAAGATTGAATACAACCCGGCAGAACCGCGGTATCTGAAGGTTGTATGGGGCAGAGGCTATAAACTGGAAACCCCTGAAGGAGGAAGATTTGTAGAATGAAGAATGAGGTAATGAAGTGTGAGGGGACTGAAAAGATAGCAAAACGGTCATCCAAAAAACTGACCGGGAGCCTTTGGGCAAAGATCGTGGCGATCTGTCTGGTCATTATCACCGCCTTTTCCCTTGTGGCATCGGCGGCAGCGGTGATCGCGGCAGATTACATGAACGTGTACAGCGAGGACAAAGAGGCGGTGCTTGCGCGTGTGAATGAGCGGTTTTTAGACCGGTA
>CAMBUC010000027.1 GCA_945871045.1 uncultured bacterium | reverse complement strand
TGCGCTCTGTTCCTCCGCGGAAATAGATGCACCTGTGTAAGCATTTCCGGTGTAGATCGCGTCCGAAGCGTTTATCGTGAGTGTTAACTGATGTGCGCTGTCATAAATACATCCCGGCTCAGAAGCATACGCGCAATAGGCACTCAATGTTTTCTCCTGACCTTGATAAGTCCAAGTATGGGTGACATGGGCAGGATTCTTAATTTTGATCTCACCCTTCAATGTCATTCCATTTTCATCGTAGGTATTCTTATATTCCGATTCCGGAATGGTCCATGTAAAGATATTTTCTGCTGACAGATCAGTGGAATAGGTCGTATTATTCTTTAAGTCCCATGTAACAGCCATACTTGTTACACTGCGACCTTCCACTTCCACCGGTACGTAATTAGGAAGCGCTGCGAGTTGATCCTCCTTTGTTGTAAGTTCTGACAACTGCATGTCAGTCGGAACTGTCACATCGGTGATTTTAGGTTTGATCGTGTAGTTCTTCGTAAGTACAACTTGATCAGCACTCACTGGTGTCACCGTCCAACCATCGGGAGCCTTTACCGTACTTGCAAATTCACACCCATGTTTATTTTCGTCTTTTAATGTCAGTGTTGCCGTTGCTTGATATGTCTTATTATATCGAAATTCTGAATCGTTTTCATTCCATGTGATCGAACCGGTATAAAACGCATTATCGGCTGTCTGTAATGTCGTTGCCGGCACACCGCCCGATATGGTTGTCGGTTCTGTAAAAGCCACCGTATCGATCGGCAATTTACTGATCGTGAAATCTTTGATTGCTGTTACTTCTGAGGATGAATCTTCTGGGTCAGACGCATTTTTGACCGTAATTTGGGCCCTGTAAGTTCCTGCATACGTTGGCGCAGCACCTTCAGACTTTGCGCCACTGTTTGTTGAGTCTGTTTTGGTCACTCCATCAAAAAGATAATATGTGATCTTCGGCTTTGCAGCAAGACCAATATCCTGAATTGACCAGTTTGATACCCACCCTTCCTTGTAGGGATCACCGGTGTAGACTGCATCGGGGGCGAAGAGCGTCAGAGAAACCTTTGTTCCGCTTAATTGTTGATAATTGCATGTATGATCACTCGTATCCGAACAATATGCATATATTTTGTCAGTCTCATTTTCCGTTCCATTATTATATGTCCATGTATGTTCATGGGTAACCGGAACTGTTTTGGCTGCTGACGCATAATTCTCGTGATAGACCTGAATCTCTGAAGGTGGAGTATTTCCAACTGTTTCTTTGGGTACAATGACCTCGAAATATTTTCCGCAGACATCTTTCATATTTACATAGTGTTCCGCTGCCGATTCACCCGCACCAATTTGTACGACCAAATGCTTGCTTTCATCCGTATCTCCCCAGTATCCGGAGACCTTGACGCTATTATCCGCTTGTTTCGTCGCCTTCAGGCTTCCGATCAATGTTGAGAACGTAATATTATCAAGGAAATTTCCTCCGGAGAGATATTTTGCATCCTCCTCAGCCTTTTTCGATGATACATCTGCGCAAAAGGCAAAACGCGTGATATCCTGCCCCTTCGGGACAACATAGATACCGGTCACGGTGCGCCACTCTGTATCCGTTTTCTGAACAGACAAACCCCTTAAGTCGTCGACCGATTTTACAAAAGCCACAGCGCCTGATCCGACTCTAATACCATCATAACGGTATTCAGCCTTGCCTTCCTCGCGAATGTTTGTATGGATATTATCAACAAATTCTTTATTGGCAACTATACCGGTGCCTGTGGCAGCAACGATTTTGCCATCAGACCCTATTTCAGGTGACCCGATCGTAACATACATTCTCTGTTCTTCAAATCCGTGCTTGTTTCTGGCTGCATGCTGCAGGGACCATTTAATCACATCTCCACCCTGAGTCGCCAGATCCTGATATAAACATGCCGGATTTGTCGTATTCATTTCGATATAACGCTGACCATTTACTTCAGAAGTACCTTTTTGCGTTTCACTTGAATCAAGGGGACTTCCGGTAGGCCAGACCTCAAACAAATTGCCCTTATACGGCTCGATTTCGGTTGTATTCCATCCCTCGCCAACACCATTCGGAAATGATGCAGAGATCTTGCCTTTCCCAGAATCATTCCCTTTCGTGTATGTGACTCCGTTTATAACAAAGTCTTGCCATGGTATCTCTTCAAAATTTCCATTCTTTATCTGTGTCGCGGAATATGCGCTGATGGCCGGCGATGTGGCTACGGTGGCTACGAGCGTAGATGCCGGTGTCTCCGGCAGTTGATCCTCTGTTGAACCCTGTTCATCGCCCTCTGCATACGCGGTAACGATTCCTTTCGGAACCACCAATGAAGAAACGACCATTGCAAGCGTCATGGCGCTGCAAAACACCCATTTCATCCACAGTCCTTTCATCTTTCTGTTTTTCATTGCACGTACCTCTCTTTCTGCTTTCACCATCGATGGCCGAATGACTCCCATCGAATCGCAAGCATTCATTCCCAAATGCCCTTCTTTAGGCATACTTTTCTTCATTTTCTATTATATGTTACTACAAAAAGACGGACAAAAGTTGGACAAAAAAGGCACCCAACCTTGAAGTTTTCCTTCAAAGCCAGATGCCTGTGCCTGACTACCCAATGGCTACCGTGACAAAGAGCGCTCCTCATGGCAATGGGCGATGTCCGTGGCAGAAAAACGTCCCCTCTACTCTTCGTAATCGGACAACAGTTGGAAATGCGGCCAATATGTAAACATTGCCTTTCCAAGAATCTTGTCTCTGTTTACATACGTATATGATTCTGCTGCTTCCACGCTGTCCGCCAGACCCTCTGTGTAGGCTTCTTCTGCCCAGTATCTTGCATCTTCAGAGATGTTGCGGTTGTCTCCCAGCATCAGATAACACTCCTCCGGTACATGGAAGACATAGCCATCGTTTTCAACCAACCACTCCTCCGGAAGATAATTTTCCTCCAGTGGAGTCTCGGAGTCATTGATATAGATCTTTGCATTTTCGATCGTAACCGTCTCTCCCGGCATGCCGATAATGCGCTTAATGTAGTTCTGGCTCTCGTCTACCGGATATTTAAAGATCACCACATCAAATCGCTCCGGGTCTCCAAACTGGAACGCCAGACGGTTTCCAAACAACCGGTCTCCCGGGGAAATCAGTGTCTCCATGGAGGATGACGGCACCAATGCGTTTACAAGAACCACTCTGGTCAAAAACAGTGAGATCAGCATTGCCGCTACGAAAATCTCTATCCAGCTGAGCAGTTCCTTCCAAAAGGAAGTCTGCTCTTTTTCTTCTTCCTCTGCTTGAACGATTCCGTCAGCCTCCTTGATCAATTCTTCATTTAATTCATTCTTTTTTGTTTTTTTCATCAATTCCTGTTCCTTTTTTTACTTCAGTTCACTCAGTATGGATGTTCCGATGGTATCTTTGGGCATCGAAACGCCAAAATTATCTGCGATCGTCGCACCGATCACCGCAAAGGTATCGGCTTCTTCCAATTTTCCGTATCCGGAAAATGATTTCGCATATGCTAAAAAGGGGACTCTTTCACGGGTATGATCCGTGCCTGTGTAGGTAGGATCATTGCCATGGTCAGCCGTGAGGATCAGCAGGTCATCCTCCCGCAAAAGGGGCAGCAGCGCACCTAATTTTTCATCAAAGCGCTCGATCTCCTTTGCATAACCGTCTGTATCACGCCGGTGTCCCCACAGTGCATCAAAATCTACCAGATTCACAAAACACAGTCCCGTAAAATCCCGCTTTGCGATCTCGATCGTCTGCTCCATACCATGTACGGAGGATTTTGAGCGATGACTCTCCGTGATGCCTTCTCCCACAAAGATATCATTGATCTTTCCCACGGAGATCACATCAAAGCCCGCATCCTTCAGTGCATTTAAGGCAGTCGGTCCGGTGGGTTTTAAGGCATAGTCGTGACGGTTGCTGGTGCGGACAAATTCACCCTTCTTTTTGCCCACATACGGACGTGCGATGACACGACCTACCCGCCAATCATCCCGCATCGTCAGTTCTCTAGCGATCTCGCAGTAATGATACAGGTTGTCAAGCCCCATCGTCTCTTCATTTCCGCAGATCTGCAGCACGGAATCCGCGGAGGTATAAACGATCATGGCTCCGGTGGCGATCTCTTCTTCCGCCAGTTCTTCTAAAATTTCCGTTCCGCTTGCGGATTTATTTCCGATGACCCTTCTGCCGCAGCGCTTTTCCAGTTCATCGATCAATTCCTTCGGAAATCCCGTATCGGTAAACGTGATAAAGGGTTTTTTGGTATGGATGCCCATCATTTCCCAGTGCCCGGTCATGGTATCTTTTCCTTTGCTCGTCTCACGCATGGACATATAATAAGCCAGCGGTTTTTCTACCGGTTCCACCTGCGCCAAGGGTTTTAAGTTCGCAAGTCCGAGTGTTTGGAGATTCGGGATCTGAAGGGGCGTCCCCGCTTCGGCCATTTTTTCCGCGATATGTCCAAGGGTGTCCACACCCACGTCTCCAAACTCCGGCGAGTCCTCCAAGGGTCCGATTCCTAGAGAATCCACAACAATCGTAAAAATACGATGAAATCTATAGTTACCCATATCTTACCTTCCGTAACTGTCCTGAAATATTGCAGTTACTGCCTTTCTTTTTTAATATCCGGCCGGGTCAGTTTCCTCAGCCTTTACGATCTTTACGATCCGGCTGGTTCCCAGCCGGTCTGCTCCCAGTTCCATAAACCGTTCTGCGTCTGCGATACTGCTGATACCGCCGGCAGCCTTGATCTGTACACCCTCACCCACATGCTTTTCAAACAGTTCGATATCTGCAAAGGTAGCGCCGGCAGTAGAAAATCCGGTGGAAGTCTTGATAAAGTCCGCGCCGGAAGCCGTCACGATCTCGCACATCTTGATCTTTTCCTCATCGGTCAGAAGGCAGGTTTCGATAATGACCTTTAATACTTTATCTCCACATGCCGCCTTGATCTCTTTGATCTCATGTAAGACATAGTCATAATTTTTTGCTTTTAACATCCCCACATTGATGACCATGTCGATCTCTTTCGCACCGTTTGCCAGAGCCTCCTTTGTTTCAAATACCTTGCAGCCCGTTGTGTGGTTTCCGTTGGGAAAACCGATCACGGTACACACGGGAACCCTGTCTCCCAGATACTCTGAAGCCTGTTTGACATAACAAGGAGGAATACACACGGATGCAGTATGATAGGTCATTGCATCGTCACAAATGCCTTTGATCTCCTCCCAGGTGCTGGTCTGTAACAATAATGTATGGTCACAGATGGCTAAAATGTCTTTGATTGCTATGCTCATGTTTTCTTTCCTCTATTATATATACCTTTTTTACAAAATATTTCTTTCGCATCAATTTTTGTTCAGCGTATCCGGCCCAAAACCGTATGGAAGCAGTTCTTCCAATGTTTGTGATACCTTCACGCCATCCTTTGTTCCAAGGATCACGCGGAAGGTTTTTGGATCACAAAACTCCATCATGACCTGCCGGCACACGCCGCAAGGCGCACAGATCTGCTCCGGCTCCTCCTTTTCATAAGCGCCAACGATGGCAATGGCAGCAAACGCTCTTTCACCTTCGCTGACCGCTTTGAAAAAGGCCGTCCGTTCCGCACAGTTTGTGGGTGTGTATGCTGCATTTTCGATATTGCAGCCCTCATAGACCGTTCCGTCTTTTGTAAGAAGCGCTGCGCCAACTGCCCAGTGAGAATAAGGCACATACGCATGATGACGGGCCTCTAATGCCCGCCTGACCAATTCCTGTTCATCCATCCGCATCCTGACCACTTCCTTTTATGGATTTGCTTTGTCCTGCGCGATCAGTTCACGGATCGCTTCCACTGCAGTAACAATCGCCAGTTCCGTGTCATGGGCCTGATCATTTGGCAGCCCCAGTTTCGCACGCTCCTGATTCGCCACAACAAGGAAGCAGGCTCCTACTCGGACGCGTAAAAAACTTCCTGCAATAAATAATGCAGCAGACTCCATCTCGGACGCCAGACATCCCATGCGCAGCCATGCCTCCCATTTATTCTGAAGTTCGTAACTGACCGGCATGACCTCCGGCTCATGCTGTCCAAAAAAGGAATCCTTGCACTGCACAACGCCCGCATGATATCTGATCCCTTTCTTTTTCGCAGCAGTGATCAGTGCGTTTAAGACGGTCACATCTGGAACTGCCGGGTATTCGATGGGCGCATACTCCCGGCTGGTCCCTTCCATACGGATGGCACCGTTTGCGATCACGATATCACCGCCGCACACCTCGGTCTGCATACCACCACAAGTTCCCACACGAACAAAAGTATCCGCACCGACCTTTGATAGTTCCTCTATCGCGATCGCTGCGGATGGTCCACCGATACCTGTCGATGTAACACTTACAGGCACCCCGTCAAGGGTGCCTGTGTAAGTTACATATTCTCTGCTGTCTGCAATGAGACACGCATTGTCAAAATGTTTTGCTATCTTTTCACAGCGCTTTGGATCTCCCGGCAGGATCACATATTTTCCCACGTCACCAACGCCTACCTGTGTATGATACTGTTTTCCGGAACCTTCTGTATAATCAACCATAAGCCACCTCCGAAGACAAATGTGTTTCTTCTATATGTAGTAACATTCCACATAAGATAACTATAGTATGTCTGTCCGGAAAAAACAAGTTCAAATTAAACTATTCTACATCCTGTAATGCTGCCACGTCCTCCTCACCGGTACGAACTTTGACAACTTTTGCCACATCGTATACGAAAATCTTTCCATCGCCGATATGTCCGGTGTACAGTGTCTTTTTGATCGTTTCGATGACTTTCTCTACCGGAATCTTTGCTACAACAACCTCGATCTTGATCTTCGGAAGAAGTGTAGCATCCATCTCAACTCCACGATAATACTCGCCAGCGCCCTTCTGAACACCACAGCCCATTACCTGTACGACTGTCATGCCTGTAACACCCAACTCGTTTAAAGCCTTTTTCAACTTGTCGAACTTTGAAAGTTTGGCAATGATCACGATGTTGTGAATGCCGGAAGCAGTGACAGGGCTGGTTGCTGTTACAACCGGTACTGCCGCATCGATCTTTGCCTGAGAAGCGTCCTCGTACTCAGAAACACCAAGATCTGTATTTTCATTGACATCCATAGCCATTGACATATCGCTGATACCAAATCCGGCGTATGCGGAAGGAAGTCCGTGCTCGCATTCATCCAGTCCGACGATCTCTTCTTCCTCACTGACACGAAGGCCGATGGTATGCTTTAATACAAGGAATGTAATTGTAATTGTTACAACGGTCCATGCAGCGGTAGCAAATAAACCGACAAACTGCAAACCTAACTGTGTGAATCCGCCGCCGTAGAAAAGACCTTCTTTGATACCTGCAACTGCAAATCCGGGGGCAGACTCTGTAGCAAACAGACCAACTGCAATGGTTCCCCAGATACCGTTCATCATATGTACGGCAACTGCACCAACGGGATCATCTACATGAAGTACATTGTCTAATAACCAAACGCCAAATACTACTAAGAAACCGGATACCACACCGATGATGGCTGCACCTGCACAATCGGTAACATCACAGGGAGCGGTGATGGCTACCAGACCTGCCAGTGATGCGTTCAAACACATGGACACATCGGGTTTGCCGTATTTGATCCAGGTAAAGGCCATACATACAACGGTTGCAACTGCCGGTGCCACTGTCGTTGTTAAAAAGATCGAACCAAGTGTGGGAACATCGGTTGCTGCCGCACCGTTAAATCCATACCAGCCAAACCACAGGATAAATACGCCAAGAGCACCGATCACTAAGTTATGTCCGGGGAAAGCGTTGACTTTTACGATCTTTCCGCTCTTATCCTTTGTGAACTTTCCGATACGGGGTCCAAGGAAAGCCGCTCCGATCAGTGCGCAGATACCGCCGACCATGTGGATACAGGTAGATCCTGCATAATCATGGAAGCCCATGTTTGCAAGGAAACCACCGCCCCATGTCCAGTGTGCCTCGATGGGATAAATGATACCGGAGATCACTGCAGAATAAATACAGTAGGTAAGGAACTTGGTACGCTCTGCCATCGCACCGGATACGATGGTTGCTGTGGTGGCACAGAATACTAAGTTAAATACGAAACCGGAAAAACTGAAGTTCGCGTAATCTGTAAATACACCAAACCCTGGTGTTCCCATGATTCCTAAAAAGTCGCTTGTTCCCTCTGCTGCAGGAAGCATCAAAGATGCACCGATGAGAAACCACATCACTGTTCCGATACAGAAGTCCATCAGGTTCTTCATGATGATATTACCTGCATTCTTCGCCCTCGTAAAGCCTGCCTCCACCATGGCGAAACCTGCCTGCATCCAGAAGATCAGCACAGTACCGATCAAAAGCCAGACTGCAAAGATGTTGTCATTGATCGCTTGTAAAATTTCTTGTGTCATAACTATGTCCTCCTTTTAGTTCATAACGCAAAAAAGCGCTCAGGGAAATTTCCCTAAGCGCCTTTGCTTTTCATGTGCCTTATTATAGGCATTCCACTTTCACACGTCAACGTCAAAAATAACTACAAAATTTTTCCAATCGTACAAAAATTTCATGAAATATGACAAATTGTCCCAAAACAGAAACAGTTATCACTTCGATTTTCCCCTTGCCGGAAAAAGAATATGGGTCTGCAAATTTGCTGAACAGATATAAGAATTGACATTTCACGGGAAGCGGATTATCCTAAAATGAGTTTGTCATACATTATTAAAAAGGAGGCATTATTATGTCAGCAATCCCCAAGGATCCGGTGATCCTGCTCAGTTTTCTAAACACCAAACTCAGAGACCATTACAGCGATCTTTCTGCCCTTTGCGAAGATCTGGAACTAAACGAAGGGCAGTTAAAAGAAACAGTCGCTGCCATAGGCTACACCTATCACAGCGACCGTAATCAGTTCGTTTAACTACATCTTAGATAAAAAGGCCTCCACGTTGCCGGCGAGATCCCCCTTGAAGATACCGCTTCCTGCCACGATCACGTTGGCACCGGCGGCCAGAAACTGATCTACATTTTCAATCTTGACACCACCATCTACCTCTATATCTGTAGACAATCCTCTTTTTTGTATGATACCGCGCAATTCACGGATCTTATCCAATGTATAGGGGATCATCTTTTGTCCTCCATAACCGGGATTTACCGACATAATGAGTACCATGTCTACTTCCGGCAAAATATAGTCCAGTACATGGAGCGGAGTCGCAGGATTTAATGCAACACCTGCCCGCACACCTTCCCGTTTGATATCGGCCACGATCTGATCCAAATGGGGACAAGCCTCCGCATGCACCGTAATGATATCTGCCCCTGCATCGGAAAAATCACTGATCAAACGTTCCGGATGCTCGATCATCAGATGTACATCCAGTTTTTTCTTTGTCACCTTACGGATCGATTCCAGCACCGGAAGTCCCATGGAAATGTTCGGAACAAACTGTCCGTCCATCACATCATAATGAAAATACTGGGCGCCGGCCTGATCGATGATCCGCATTTGTTCTCCGAGTCTTGCAAAATCCGCTGACAAAAGCGATGGTGATAAGTAATTCATTCTGATCCTCCTACTCTACCGTACCATTTCCTGTACCCTGTTCCTTCAACCCACCGGAAGATGTTTTCGGGCATCTGATAATGTATCCATTATTTGTTCCTGCCACAAAACCGGCATATGTCTGATATACCTGTATCGGCTCCACATCTTTGACGGTTTCAGGTAATGTAACATTCGCAAGTATCGTTCCGGTAAATACACACTCTGTAACAAATGCACCGGAGGCATTTTCAGCCGCGATACCACCTGCATAAATCTGATGAATGGTATTTGCCACATAGGTTCCCACGGCAATCTCTTCCACGATCTGCACCGATGATGTACATTTCGCGATCGTTCCATTATTTTGAAAAGCGATTCCGCCGGCTTTTAAGGTTGTCATTCCGATCACATTGGATGCTTTCACATTTAATGAACCGGAAACCCTGCAATCACGGATCACGCCTTTGTTGTACATGACAAGCATGGCTGCCTGATTTCCTGCATTACACAAAATCTTTCCGTCAACCATACAGTTATCAACAGTTCCGTTATTTGTGAACGCCAATAAACTGCCTACCGTATTGAGCACACAATTACTCATGGTCACATTCACAATCGTTCCATCTGATCCAATACATCCGAAGACAGAATTGTAACCAACCAGATTCGTCATCCGATAATTCTTACCCTCATAACTTCCATCATAAATACCGCTGAAGGGATTGCTGTCATCAAACAACTGGGCAGTCATTGCATAATTAAAATCAATATCCGCATCCTGTGCAAAATGACAACCGTTATAATTTCTGATCAGATACAGTTCAGACAGATCTGAGACAAGATAGGGATTTTTCTCTGTTCCGTCACCCTTTCCAAAGGGAGAGGCCGACAGCGCATTTACACTGCCCTCCGCATTCGTCCGGTTTCCGTCTGCGATCACCGCATAAGTAAAGGTACCGTTTACCGGATTTCCGTCATCGTCCTTACCATCCCAGAGAACGGTCTTCTTTTTGTTTGCCACCAGAGAACCCACGCTGATACTGCGGATCGTTGCTCCGTTCTCATCATAAAATCTCAGATAGGTCTTTTTTGACCCACGATTCAGACTGAAGGGCACGCTGAACTTATTTTCTCCGGCAATCAGCGCATCCGCACCGGTACTGATGGATGCGGGCTGGAATTTTGCCACGGAAGGAAGGGCTGTGACTGTAACGGACAACGTACAATACTCCGTATTTGCTGTGTTTGTAAATTTAACCGTCGTACTTCCTACTTTTTTTGGTGTGACAAGGATCGGCATATAATCTCCATCCCATTTACCGAAAGTCACAGAACAGATCTTCTTATCCTCCACCGAAGCATTCAGTTTTCCGTCCACGGACAGCATGGCTGTCACATCTGTATTTTTCTTAATAGAAATCACGGACTGATCGATCTTATATGTTTTATTGACCTTTACTTTACAACTGTATTTTTTATTACTGCAGGTGGCTGTGATCGTGGCAGCCCCCTTCCCCTTCGCCGTCACAAGTCCCTTGGAAGAAACCTTTGCCACCGACGTTTTGCTGGACTTCCATGTCACTTTTTTGGTTGTTCCACCCAGTTTCAACTGGTATTTATCTCCCACGCATAGGCTGACCGCAGATGTATTCAATTTGACAGCAGCCTGCACAGGCTGCGCATCTGTGATCCCCACCAATATCAAAAACAGTACAAGCGTAAGGAGCCATTTCCATGTTTTATTTTCTTTTTTCATATCGACTTCCCCTTTTTACCAGGACGCAGATTTATTTTCTTGCTGCCTCCAGGCTGCGATTCATCGCAGAGATCAATGCATCAATCGATGCACGGATGATATCCGGATCGATTCCGATACCAAAATACTGTTCTCCGTCAGTATCCTCAATACCCACATAAGCGATCGCGCTGGAATCGGATCCATCCGTCAGCGCATGCTCCTCGTAGCAGATGACTTTGCATGATGTCTCGAATTTCTCTGCAAATGCATTGCTGACTGCATCCAGGCGTCCGTTTCCGACAGCCTCCACAATATCCTTGCGGTTGTCTGCGATAATATTGACAGTAGCGGTGATTCCATTCTCCTGACGGAAATGGCATCCCTTGATATCAAAGATCGGTGTATATTTTTTGTATCGTTTCATGAAGATATCATGAATTTGGGCCGGTGATAACTCTGCATGACTATGGTCAGATACATCCTTAACCGCATAACCGAAATCGGCACGCATTTTGTATGGGATCTTGATGCCATAAGTCTGCTCCATAATGTATGCAACGCCGCCCTTGCCCGACTGACTGTTGATGCGGATCACGTCACTGTCATAAGTACGTCCCACATCCTCGGGGTTGATAGGCAGATACGGAACAGTCCAATGATCCGGATCTTTTGTCTCACGATATTTCATACCCTTCGCGATAGCGTCCTGATGAGAACCCGAAAATGCCGCAAATACAAGTTTTCCACAATAGGGATGGCGCATATCAATGTGCATCTGGGTCAGACGCTCATATACTTCCACTAAATGGGGCATATCCGAAAGATCCAGTCCCGGATCTACACCCTGTGCATACATGTTCATGCCAAGTACCATGATATCCACGTTTCCGGTGCGCTCGCCATTTCCGAACATCGTTCCCTCGATACGGTCTGCTCCGGCTAAAATACCGAGTTCTGCATCAGAGATTCCACAACCTCTGTCATTATGCGGATGTAAAGAGAGGATCACATGCTCACGGTTGTGCAGATGCTTGCTCACATACTCCACCTGCTGGGCAAAGACGTGAGGCATGGACATTTCTACCGTTGCGGGAATATTGATGATCGGTTTGAAATCCGGCCGCGGCTCCCAGATGTCCAATACTGCATTACAAACTTCTACTGCATATTCCACCTCGGTTCCGGTAAAACTCTCCGGGCTATACTCAAAGATAAAGTTACCTTCGGTCTCGTCTGCCAGTTCTTTTAATAATTTTGCTCCCTCAATGGCGATCTGCTTGATCTCTTCCTGGGACTTTCCAAATACCTGTTCACGCTGTGCCAGAGAAGTAGAATTGTATACATGTACAACGACCTTGCCGGGCGCACCTTTGACTGCCTCGAAGGTTTTCCGGATAATATGTTCACGCGCCTGGGTCAGAACCTGGATTGTCACATCCTCAGGGATCATGTTTTTCTCGATCAATGTACGGACCAACTCATACTCCGTCTCGGAAGCTGCCGGAAATCCGACTTCGATCTCCTTAAATCCGATATCAACAAGCATCTGGAAAAATTCTAACTTCTCATCCAGACTCATGGGCTCGATCAGCGCCTGATTGCCATCACGAAGGTCCACGCTGCACCAGATCGGTGCTTTATCTACATATTCTTTTTTTGCCCAATCCATGCATGGTTCAGGGGGCATAAAATAATTTCTTTTGTATTGTTTATAATCAAACATCTCATTTCCTCCATATTGCATTACATATATTGCTAACTATAACACATTTCCGCAAAAATGCCAATAGCCGCACTCAAAAAGGCTGGCATGCTTTCGCATGCCAGCCTTTAATATCCTTTATATTACTCTTTTTACTAGTTGGTAATGGTAAGCTCGGTCTCTTTGTCGAATACGTGCATTGCATTTGCATCGAATGCTAACTCAATCGTATCGCCGTAACGAGCAGTGGTAGAAGATGCAACACTTGCAGTCATCTTAGCGCCACCAACACTGAAGTATAACAGAACTTCTGCACCAAGTAACTCATATCCGGTAACTTCTGTAGTAACCTTGCAAGAAGTCTTTGCAACAGCATCCTTATCATCAGAGATGCACTCAGGTCTGATACCCATTACAACAGTCTTTCCATTGTAATTGCCATCGATGAGTTTCTGAGCCTTCTCCTGAGGAAGAACAACTGAGAACTTATCGAATGTTAAAGTAACTTCTGAGCCGTTGATCTTGCAGACAGCGTCGATGAAGATCATATGAGGAGATCCGATGAAT
>CAMBUC010000026.1 GCA_945871045.1 uncultured bacterium | reverse complement strand
GAAAGTGATTACTCGGTGCTGGAGGTGTTTGATCTGGCAACTGGGACGCTGGTTCCCTGGGGTGACGGTAACAGCAATCTGTTTATGCCCGGTACATATGTCAGCCATGAGGAAGATGGCAAGTATTATTATGAAACAAACAGTCCGGTCTTTGTGAACCCGCAGCAGTTTTATCTGAGTTCGCGGCTGGATACATTAAGCACCTATAACGGAATGAAAAAATACCATGTTGGAGAGCAGGGACTTCCGGTATCGGAGGAAGAGGTATATACGGTGGATGCAGGATTTTTGCTGAAAGCAAAAGCAGATGTTCCGTGCAAAGTCATGAAGGAAGACGGTACAGTGACCGATGAAAACGGTGTGATCCCGGCAGGAACCTTCTTCCGTATCGTGAAGGCTACAGAGAATGAAGTCTGGGGTGTACAAGCCATCGATTATGTACCGGAAACGGAAGAATATGATCTGAATTACTTTATGGTAGATGCTGATACAACCTATCAGACCGATACGCTCTATTACATTCAGCTGGAGCGCGAAAACGGCGATACCATCGATGGAACCGATATATGGGAACTGCTGGACGGATTGATGTATGCAGGGTAGCAGGCGTGTTCCTTCTGTCTCGAAAATTCATAAATATTTCACAAAATTATTAGCACTCTTGCTTGACGAGTGCTAATGCGCGATGTATAATGGCTGACATAAGGAGGAATCCTTGGTGTTAGCCATTATTTTTTGAAGGAGGTGCTTTTATGAACATTCAAAAATTTACACAAAAATCAATGGAAGCAGTCAACAGTTGTGAGAAACTGGCTTACGAATACGGAAATCAGGAGATCGAGCAGGAGCACCTTTTGGTAGCGCTCTTGCATCAGCAGGATGGATTGATCCCGAAACTGATCGAAAAGATGGAGATCCAGCTGGCGCATTTTACAAATAACGCAGAAAGCAAACTGGCGGCCCGGGTGAAGGTCAGCGGCGGACAGGTGTTTATCGGCAAAGATCTCAATCAGGTGCTCATTCACGCAGAAGATGAGGCAAAGGCGCTGGGTGATGAGTATGTGTCCGTGGAGCATCTGTTTTTGTCACTTTTGAAATATCCCAACAAGGCGATGAAAGAACTGTGGAAGGAGTACGGTATCACAAGAGACCGTTTTCTGTCTGCCCTTTCTACCGTGCGGGGGAACCAGCGGGTAACTTCGGACAATCCGGAAGCCACCTATGATACACTGGAAAAATACGGTTATGACATGGTGGAGCGTGCCCGGGATCAAAAACTGGATCCGGTGATCGGCCGTGATGAGGAGATCCGAAATGTGGTTCGTATCCTGTCCCGGAAGACGAAAAACAACCCGTGCCTGATCGGTGAGCCGGGTGTTGGAAAAACGGCAGTTGTGGAAGGACTGGCCCAGCGTATCGTAAAAGGAGATGTGCCTGAGGGCTTAAAAGATAAAAAATTGTTTGCACTGGATATGGGAGCGCTCATTGCAGGTGCGAAATACCGTGGTGAGTTTGAGGAACGTCTGAAGGCTGTTTTGGATGATATCAAAAATTCTGACGGACAGATCATTCTCTTTATTGATGAACTTCACACCATTGTGGGAGCGGGAAAAACGGATGGTGCCATGGACGCCGGACAGCTCTTAAAACCGATGCTGGCCCGTGGCGAACTGCACTGTATCGGAGCAACCACATTAGATGAGTACCGGGAATATATAGAAAAGGATGCGGCTTTGGAGCGCCGTTTCCAGCCGGTCATGGTGGATGAACCCACGGTGGCGGATACCATTTCCATCCTCAGAGGATTAAAGGAGCGCTACGAAGTGTTCCACGGCGTAAAGATCACAGACGGTGCGTTAGTTTCTGCCGCCGTTTTGTCTAATCGATATATCAGTGACCGGTTCTTGCCGGATAAAGCCATCGATCTTGTGGATGAGGCATGCGCCCTGATCAAGACAGAATTGGATTCCATGCCGGCAGAACTGGATGAGTTGAACCGACGGATCATGCAGCTGCAGATCGAGGAGACTGCGTTGAAGAAAGAGACGGACCGTCTGTCAGAGGAACGTCTTTCGAATCTGCAAAAAGAACTGGCAGAATTAAAGGAAACCTTTGCCACCCAAAAGGCACAATGGGAAAACGAAAAGTCTTCTGTGGAGAAAGTACAGAAACTGCGCGAAGAGATCGAGCAGGTGAAAAAACAGATTCAGACGGCGCAGCAGAATTATGATCTGGAAAAAGCAGCCGAGTTACAATATGGCAGGCTGCCGCAGTTGCAGCAGCAGTTGGAACTGGAGGAGCAGCAGGTGAAAGACCGGGATCTGTCTCTGGTTCACGAGAATGTCAGCGAGGAAGAGATCGCAAAGATCATTTCCCGTTGGACAGGAATTCCTGTAGCAAAATTAAATGAGTCTGAGCGGAATAAAACGCTGCATCTGGATGAAGAACTGCATAAACGTGTGATCGGACAGGACGAAGGCGTCACCCGTGTAACGGAAGCCATCATCCGATCCAAAGCAGGCATCAAAGACCCTTCAAAGCCCATCGGATCCTTCCTCTTCTTAGGACCGACGGGTGTTGGTAAGACAGAACTGGCAAAGGCACTGGCAGCCAGCCTGTTTGACGATGAGAGCAATATGGTACGTCTTGATATGAGTGAATATATGGAGAAATATTCCGTTTCCCGTTTGATCGGAGCGCCTCCCGGATACGTAGGCTATGAGGAGGGCGGCCAGCTCACCGAGGCGGTACGTAGAAAACCCTATTCCGTTGTATTGTTTGATGAAGTGGAAAAGGCCCACCCGGATGTATTTAATGTCCTTTTGCAGGTGCTGGATGATGGTCGGATCACAGATTCTCAGGGTCGTACCGTTGATTTTAAGAATACTATCCTGATCATGACCTCCAACCTTGGTGCGCCGTATCTGTTAGAAGGAATCGATGAAGAAGGAAATATCAAACCGGAAGCAGAACAGGCTGTCATGGGTGAACTTCGTAATTCCTTCCGGCCGGAGTTTTTGAACCGTCTGGATGAGATCATCATGTTTAAGCCCCTGACAAAGGCTGATACAACAAATATCATCCGCCTGTTGCTGGCAGATCTGAATAGCCGCCTGGCAGATCGTGAACTTGTGGTAGAACTGACACCGGAAGCAGAAAACCTTGTGATTGAGCAGGCTTACGATCCGGTATATGGTGCACGTCCGCTGAAGCGTTATCTGCAAAAAACAGTAGAGACATTATCCGCAAAACTGATTCTGGCAGACGAAGTATCTGTCGGAGACACCATAGAGATCTATGTAAAAGAACACGCCCTGGCAGCACGGAGAAAGTAAGTGAAATAAGAATCATGGAAATTCACGACTTTGCATTTCAGGCGTCAAAATAACGAAATAAGAAGCAGGTATGTCCACGACTTTGCACGTCAGGTGTGGAGTGGACATACATGTTTCGAAAATATAGTTACTTGGTGGTAATTTCAACGAACCTGCCGCATACAATAAATCAAACTGTATGCAGCGGGTTTTTATTTTGAATTATTTTCGGATTGAAGACTTGAAAAAGAAGATTTTATTTTCATCCATACTGTTTGGAGGCATGCTCCTGATGGGGATTATCCTTTCCTGTTTCGCAGGTCGCTCCCGGATGGTATCCGTATTTTTGCAGCAGGATGAACAGATCAAAAAGGTTGCGCTTAGTTTTGATGACGGACCAAATCCGGAATATACGGAACTTTTGCTGGACGGATTAAAAGAGCGCGGTGTAAAGGCATCATTTTTTGTGCTGGGATCTGAAGTGGAGCAGTATCCGCAAATTGTCCGCCGTGCCAGCGAGGAGGGACATTTGATCGGCGTGCATGCGTATAAACATGTGAATTTAAGACAACTGAGCGATGAAAAGGCGCTGGAGCAGGTGAGGCGCACAAACGAGGCGATCTATCAGGCAACCGGGCAATACGCCAGTTATATCAGGCCGCCCTATGGCTGCTGGAAAGAAAATCTCGATGGTGAAGTGCAGATGGTGGAAGTGCTTTGGGATATCGATCCGCGGGATTGGGCCACCACCAGCAGCGATCTGGTAGTGCAGCGGGTGTTGCGGGAGGTGGAAGAAAACAGTATTATCTTGTTGCATGACGCCTCCGCTTCTTCCGTAAGATCTGCCTTTCGGATCATCGATACACTTCAAAAAGAGGGTTATATGTTTGTGACGGTAGAGGATCTTTTACTGGAATAGAAATTGCCATTCTGTTCCGATCTTTCATATAATGAATTAGCACAAGGAATCAACTTGCAAAACCATCATTATTGACAAGGTGTACAAAAACTGTATTTTTTTCTAAAAATCCCCGAAAACACTTGAAAAATAGGGGGATATCATGTATCTTTGTAGAGGTGACCGACCGATGCTGTTTTGAAATTTTGAAAAAGCAAAACTGCAAAATGAATCATCATAGGATATTGGATTTCATCGGAAGGCCAAAGGGATTCAATGGATATGGGGATAGATCAGTGGATTTATTTGATTACATGCGTGAAAAAAATATGGAGCAGGAATCGCCTCTTGCCTCCCGGATGCGTCCGACAACATTAGAGGAAGTGGTGGGGCAGGAGCATATCATCGGAAAGGACAAACTCCTTTACCGGGCGATTCGTGCAGATAAGTTAAGTTCCATCATCTTTTATGGGCCGCCGGGCACAGGGAAAACCACCCTTGCCAAGGTGATCGCCAACACGACCAGTGCTGTATTTACGCAGTTAAATGCCACCTCTGCCGGAAAAAAGGATATGGAGGAGGTTGTGGAACAGGCAAAGAATAACCGGGGCATGTATGGGAAAAAGACGATCCTGTTCATTGACGAGATTCACCGTTTTAATAAAGGGCAGCAGGATTATCTGCTTCCGTTTGTGGAAGACGGAACCGTCATTCTCGTGGGAGCCACAACGGAAAATCCCTATTTTGAGGTGAATGGAGCGCTGTTATCCCGTTCGGTCATTTTTGAACTGAAATCTTTGTCAAAAGAAAATATCTGTACATTGTTGGAGCGGGCAGTTACAGACCGGGAAAAGGGAATGGGTAGTTACGGCGCCGTTCTGGAGGCGGATGCAAAGGAATTTCTTGCAGATGTGGCAAACGGTGATGCCAGAGCCGCTTTGACGGCCATCGAACTGGGTATGTTAACCACGGAGCCGGATGCCGTAGACGGAAAGATCCACATCACCCTTGCGGTTGCACAGGAGTGTATACAAAAGCGAGTACTAAAATATGATAAAAACGGAGACAATCATTACGATACGATCTCCGCATTTATAAAGAGCATGCGGGGCTCAGACCCTGACGCGGCAGTCTATTATCTGGCGCGGATGCTTTACGCCGGTGAGGATGTCAAATTCATTGCCAGACGGATGATGATCTGTGCATCCGAGGATGTGGGCAATGCAGATCCGCAGGCGTTACAGGTTGCCACGGCAGCCGCCCTTGCTGTAGAGCGGGTGGGAATGCCGGAGGCACAGATCATCTTATCACAGGCAGTCAGTTATATCGCCAGCGCACCGAAAAGTAATGCGGCCTGTGTGGCGATCGAAAAAGCCATGCATGTGGTGGCGCACACAAAGACCCCGCCGGTTCCGGCACATTTACAGGATGCCCATTATAAATCCTCGGAAAAACTGGGGCATGGGGTTGGCTATAACTATGCACATGCATATCCGCATCATTATGCGGCGCAGCAATATCTGCCGGATGGATTGGAAAACGAAGTGTTTTATGAGCCGTCTGAGAATGGTTATGAGCAGACGATCCGTAACTACTTGGATCATGTGAAAATCTGGAAAAAGGAACAAGAAGAACAGGTCTGATCAGTTACTGAAAAGACTTTGAGAAATAATTCAGGAGGAAGCATAGAAAGATGAAAACTTACAAACAAATGACAAGAGAGGAATTGCTGCAGGAGCAGGAAAAACTGCAGAAAGAATATAAAGGGTTTGAGGAAGCCGGCCTGAAACTCAATATGGCGCGCGGAAAGCCTGAGAGCGCACAGTTGGATCTTTCTATGCCGATGATGGATCTGGTGGACAGCAAGAGTACCTGTCTGGCAGAAGATGGAACCGATTGCCGTAATTACGGTGAGTTAGAGGGACTCCCGGAAGCAAAAAAACTGATGGCAGAGATCATGGAGTGTGATCCTTCCCAGGTGATCGTTTTCGGAAATGCCAGTTTAAATGTCATGTTTGATTCCATTGCCCGCGCGATGATCCACGGGGTATGCGGTGGAAAACCCTGGGGACAGCAGGGAAAGATCAAGTTTTTATGTCCGGTGCCCGGCTATGACAGACATTTCGCCGTAACGGAATGCCTTGGCATCGAAATGATCAATGTCCCGATGAATGAGGAAGGACCGGATATGGATATCGTGGAGAAACTGGTTGCTTCCGATCCGATGATCAAGGGAATCTGGTGTGTGCCGAAGTATGCAAATCCGACAGGCGTTTCTTATTCCGATGAAGTTGTCCGCCGTTTTGCAAAGATGAAGACAGCGGCAGATGATTTCCGTATTTTCTGGGATAATGCTTACTGTGTCCATCATCTGTACGAGGAGCCGGAGAAACAGGATAAGATCTTAAATATTTTAGATGAGTGTGCAAAGGCAGGCTATCCCGATCGTGTGATGGAGTTTGCTTCCACCTCAAAGATCACCTTTGCAGGTGCGGGCATTTCTGCTCTGGCAGCCTCCGAAAACAACTTAAAAGACGTAAAAAATATTATGACGATCCAGACCATCGGATATGACAAGATCAACCAGTTGCGCCATGTGCTGTTTTTAAAGGATCGTGCCGGTGTGGATGCGCATATGATGAAGCATGCGGCGATCATGCGTCCGAAGTTTGAAAAAGTGGAGCAGATGCTGGCAGAGGAGATCGCTCCGCTTGAAATCGGAAGCTGGATCAATCCCCGCGGCGGATATTTCATCTGCTTTACCGCGCTGCCGGGCTGTGCAAAGCGTATCGTTGCATTGGCAAAACAGGCAGGCGTTGTATTGACCGGCGCAGGCGCACCCTTCCCTTACGGAAAAGATCCGGAGGATTCCGTGATCCGTCTTGCTCCTTCTTATCCGAACATGGAAGAACTGATCATGGCAGCGAAAGTATTTATCTGCTGCGTAAAACTGGCCAGTGTAGAGAAACTGCTGGCAGCATAATATTTGTAAAAAAAGTATAAACAGAGCATAAAGTTTGTAAATTTTTTGTGCACCATGTAGCAAAAAATACTTTCATGGAGTATAATTATGCTATATGGTGCTTTTATGTGTTTGGAGATCCGAAAGGATCGAATGGAAAAAGGAAGTGATAACATGCTTTATAAATCTGTGGAAGGGATCGATTTTCCGGTTTCAAGAATCGTGTTCGGAACTGCCAATGTACCCATGTATGAAGGGGAAGATGTGACGGAACTTTTGGATGCCGCCTTTGCAGGTGGGATCAATTGTTTTGATACGGCCCGCAGATACGGGATGGCAGAAAGATCCTTAGGCAATTGGATCGCAAAAAGAGGGAACAGAGAACAGATCGTGATCATAGATAAAGGGGCGCACCCGTTGCCTGACTCGAAGATTCCCCGGGTGACAGTGGCAGCCATAGAGGCGGATCTTGCATACTCTCTGGAACTTTTGCAGACGGATTACGTAGATATGTATCTGCTGCACCGGGATGACCCCACGCAGCCGGTGGGACCCATCGTTGAAGTGTTGAATGAACTGTTGGACAAAGGCAAATTCCGGAAACTGGGCGTTTCAAATTGGACCACGCATCGGATCGAAGCGGCAAATGAATATGCCTATATGCATGATCTGGAGCCCTTTACCGTGTCCAGCCCGAATTACGGACTGGCAGAGCAGGTGCTGGATCCATGGGGCGGCGGATGCGTTTCCATCTCAGGGCCCAAAGAAGCAGAGACACGCCGCTGGTATAAGGACAGCGGCATGGATGTGGTGGCCTATGCCACGCTCGCCCACGGCCTGTTTTCCGGAAAGATCCGGTCGGATCAGCTCTCGCATGTGGTCGATTATCTGGATGAGTTTGCGATCCGCGGTTTTTGCTGCCGAGATAATTACGAGCGTCTGCGCAGAACGGAACAGATCGCCCAAAAGCATGGCTGTACGGTGGCACAGGCGGCCCTTGCATGGGTGCTTGCGCAGCCTTTGGAAGTTTTTGCAACCATCAGTACGTCAGATGCGAAGCGGCTGGAGTCCGACCTGATGGCGCTGACGGTTTCCCTCAACGACACCGAACTTCGCTATATGAATCTGCAATGATCACACGGCATACGCATGTTCTACAGGAAATGATCAGTGTATCTGTGAAATAAAATAGAAAAAGGAAATGTACATCATGGGAAAGACGATCTTAGATTATGATACGGTAGCGCTGGATGATGAAGACAATGCCCTTGTCATCATCGATCAGACAAAACTACCGGAACGGATAGAGATTTTGCACTTGCATACTGCTGAGGAGATCTGGAATGCGATCTACCTGCTGCAGGTGCGAGGCGCACCGGCCATCGGTGTGGCTGCCGGATATGGTATTTATTTACTGGCAAAAAGTATTGATACGGAAGATTTTGATGAATTTTATGAGAAATTTTGTGCATACAAATCCTATCTGGATGCTTCGCGTCCCACTGCGGTGAACCTGTCCTGGGCATTAAACCGGATGGAGCAGACACTTCTTCGCGCCGCAAAGGATGAAGGGCGTACAGTGAAGGAGATAAAAGAAATATTAAAGCAGGAGTCCATTGCGATTCAGGAAGAGGATATCGCCATCTGTAAGGCCATCGGAGAACACGGGCTGGCTCTGGTGAAGCCGGGAGACGGGATCCTGACACATTGCAATGCAGGAAAACTGGCTGCCAGTCGTTATGGAACGGCAACTGCACCCATCTATCTGGGACAGGAGCGAGGGTATGGATTTCATGTGTATGCAGATGAGACGAGGCCGCTGTTGCAGGGGGCGCGTCTGACTGCATTTGAATTGCAGTCTGCGGGCGTAGATGTCACATTGATTTGCGATCATATGTCTGGTATGATAATGAAGCAAGGCAGGGTGCAGGCTGTATTTGTCGGTTGTGACCGCGTGGCGGCAAATGGCGACACGGCAAATAAGATCGGTACTTCCGTGGTTGCGACGGTGGCCAAACGCTACGGCGTTCCCTTTTATGTATGTGCGCCTACCTCTACCATCGATTGGGAGACACCCACAGGAGCGGACATCGTCATTGAAGAGCGCAAGCCTGAGGAAGTCACCGAGATGTGGTATGCATCCCGCATGGCACCGGAGGGTGTAAAAGTATTTAATCCCGCATTTGATGTGACAGATGCGGATCTGATCACGGGCATCGTGACAGAATATGGCGTGGCGCGCTACCCCTATACGGAGTCGCTGGCGCAGATCCGCCGCAAAATGAAATCAGATAAAGGAGAATAAAAACATGTCAGATAAAGAAACATGCAGCAGCGCAGGCAGTTGTTCAAGAGAAAGTTGTGAGGGTTGTCCCAGCAAGAATGGCGGACAGACTTCCTTTTTAGAGGAGCTCAATCAGTACTCCTCCATCAAGAAAGTGATCGGAGTAGTCAGCGGCAAAGGTGGAGTCGGAAAGTCCTTTGTGACTGCCTCCCTTGCATGTGCGATGCACAAAGCCGGCTATAAAGTAGGTATTTTGGATGCGGATATCACAGGACCTTCGATTCCGAAAATGCTGGGCGTACACGGTACGGCCTTCGGAACCGATGAGGGCATTATCCCCCTGGAGTCCAAAGAGGGGATTCCGGTGATGTCTATTAACCTGTTGATCGAGGATGAGGAACAGCCGGTGATCTGGCGCGGTCCCGTGATCGCAGGTGCAGTGAAGCAGTTCTGGACTGACGTGGTCTGGGGCGAACTGGACTATCTGTTTGTGGATATGCCTCCGGGAACCGGAGATGTGCCGCTGACGGTCTTCCAGTCACTTCCGGTAGACGGTGTGGTTGTTGTGACTTCCCCGCAGGAATTGGTACAGATGATCGTGAAAAAAGCATATAACATGGCGCAGATGATGAAGGTGCCGGTGCTTGGTCTGGTAGAGAACTTCAGTTATCTGGCATGTCCCGACTGCGGAAAGAAGATCTCCGTATTTGGCGAGAGCCATGTGGACGAGGTGGCAGGAGAACTGGGCATCCCGGTATTTGCAAAACTGCCGATCGATCCGGCAAAGGCAGAGGCGGCAGATGCAGGCATGTTCTACGACACAGATCATAGTCTTTTCGATGCTGCCATCGCTGCATTGAAATAATGAAAATGTTTTTCCTGCAACAGCAGGGGGCACCTACCATTTGATGAAAGGGTCTGTAAGAGATGTCATTCGTACATTTACACACGCATACCGAGTATTCCCTGTTGGATGGCTCGAATAAAATAAAAGAATATGTAGCCCGGGTGAAGGAATTGGGCATGCATGCGGCAGCCATCACGGATCATGGTGTGATGTACGGTGTCATTGATTTTTATAAGGCATGCAAGGCAGCGGATATCAACCCGGTGATCGGATGTGAGGTATATGTGGCGCCCGGTTCCCGTTTTGACAGAGAGGCAGGGCGGGGCGAAGAACGCTACTACCATCTGATCCTGTTGGCTGAAACTAATAAGGGATATGAGAATCTGGTAAAGATCGTCTCCAAAGGCTTTACGGAAGGCTATTATTATAAGCCCCGGGTGGATCTGGAAGTGCTGGAGCAATATCATGAAGGCATCATCTGTTCCAGTGCCTGTCTGGCAGGCGAAGTAGCCCGTGCGCTCTCTCATGATGATTATGCAGGTGCAAAACAGGCAGCACTCCGTTACGAAAAGATCTTTGGTGCCGGCAACTTCTTTCTGGAGATGCAGGATCATGGGATATCTTTGCAGCAAAAGGTGAATGCAGGCCTTCTGCGTTTATCACAGGAAACGGGGATCGGTCTGATCGCTACCAACGACTGCCATTATACGTATGCAGAAGATGCGGAACCCCACGACATTCTGCTGTGTATCCAGACTGCCGCCAAACTGTCGGATGAGAACCGAATGCGCTACGATGGCGGACAGTACTATGTGAAGAGCGAGGAGGAGATGAAAAGCCTCTTTTCCTTTGCCCCGCAGGCTCTGGAAAATACACAGAAGATCGCAGACCGCTGCCATGTGGAGATCGAGTTTGGAAACACCAAACTGCCCCACTATGATGTTCCGGAGGGCTATACGTCCTTGGAGTATCTGGCAAAACTCTGTTATGACGGACTGAAAGAACGTTATCCCGACACCTGGCAGGAGTTAGAACCAAAACTCGCTTATGAACTGGGGATTATCGAACGGATGGGGTATGTGGATTACTTCCTGATCGTATGGGATTATATCAATTACGCCCGCACTCATGGGATTCCGGTCGGACCGGGCCGAGGCAGTGCAGCGGGCTCACTGGTTGCCTACACCACCGGGATCACCAACATCGACCCCATCAAATACAGCCTGATCTTTGAGCGTTTCCTGAACCCGGAGCGTGTATCCATGCCCGATATTGACGTGGACTTCTGCTACGAGAGACGTCAGGAAGTCATTGATTATGTGATCGAAAAATATGGAAAAGAATGTGTGACGCAGATCATCACCTTTGGTACATTGGCAGCCCGGGGTGTGATCCGGGACGTAGGCCGTGTGATGGATCTGCCTTATGCATTTGTTGATACGATCTCCAAGAGTATCCCCATGGAACTGGGCATTACCATTGACAAGGCATTGGAAATGAACGGGGAATTGCGGACTACCTATGAAACCGATGAGACCGTACACCGGCTCATCGATATGTCCCGTAGATTAGAAGGGTTGCCAAGGCATACCTCGGTTCATGCGGCAGGTGTGGTGATCAGCCGGCTTCCCATGGAGGAATATGTGCCGCTTTCCCGCGGCGCCGACGGTGTGATCACGACGCAGTTCACCATGACCACCATCGAGGAACTGGGCCTTCTCAAAATGGACTTTTTAGGCCTTCGGACGCTGACGGTGATCGATGATGCCTGCAAACTCATCGAAAAGGGTGGGAAAGGAACGATCGATGTAGACCGTATCGATTATGACGATAAGGCGGTCTACGAATCTCTTTGCACCGGAAAATGCGAGGGTGTGTTCCAGTTGGAAAGTGCGGGGATGAAAAACTTCATGAAGGAGTTGAAGCCCCAGTGTCTGGAGGATGTGATCGCGGGCATCTCCCTGTATCGACCGGGGCCCATGGATTTCATTCCGGCATACATCAGAGGAAAAAACAACCCGGATCAGATCACCTATGACTGTCCCCAGCTGGAACCGATCCTGGCACCTACTTACGGCTGTATCGTCTATCAGGAGCAGGTGATGCAGATCGTGCGGGATCTGGCAGGTTATACGCTGGGCAGAAGTGATCTGGTACGCCGCGCCATGTCGAAAAAGAAAACCTATGTCATGGAGGAGGAACGCCGGAACTTCGTTTACGGAAATGAGGAGCAGGGCGTGAAAGGCTGTATCGCAAACGGCATTTCGGAGCAGGTCGCAAATAAGATCTACGATGAGATGATCGATTTCGCGAAGTACGCCTTTAATAAATCCCATGCAGCCGCCTATGCGGTAGTGGCATACCAGACCGCTTATCTGAAATATTATTATCCGGTAGAATTTATGGCGGCGCTCATGACGTCTGTCAAGGATAATACGACAAAGGTTTCGGAATATATCCAGACGTGCCGGATGATGGGCATACCGATCCTGCCGCCGGATATCAATGAAGGCGAAGGCGATTTTTCCGTTGCAGACGGAGCGATCCGCTATGGAATGAATGCGATTAAGAGCATCGGTGCGCCGGTGGTGGCAGCCATCGTGAATGAGCGGGAGCGCGGTGGGAAATACCGTAATTTAAAGGATTTTATCGATCGCGTCGGCAGTCGGGAGATCAATAAGCGTGCGGTAGAAAATCTTATCAAGTCAGGGGCCTTCGACCAGATCGAAGGAAACCGGCGGCAAAAAACCTTGATCTATCCTCTCATCATGGATCAGGCGACGCAGGAGAGAAAGAGTTCTGTGGCCGGACAGATGAGCCTGTTTGATTTTGCACCGGAGGAGACAAAACAGGAATTTGAGATCCGACTGCCGGACGTGCCTGAATTTGGAAAAGAAGAATTGCTGGCCTTTGAAAAAGAAGTGTTGGGCGTCTATGTCAGCGGACATCCCCTGGAGGAATACGAAGGCAAATGGCGAAAAAATATTACCGCGGTTTCCACAGATTTTGCTTATGACGAGGAAACCGGTGAGACAAAAGCCATAGACGGTTCCCATGCGATGATCGGCGGCATGATCACGGATAAAACAATAAAATATACAAAAAATAATAAGACGATGGCATTTCTTACGATCGAGGATTTATACGGAACCACGGAGGTCATCGTGTTCCCAAGAGATTATGAAACCTATAAAGATCTGATCGTGGATGAGGCGAAAGTATTTATTTCCGGACGGGTAAGTGCAGAGGAAGAAAAGAACGGGAAACTGATCTGTGAGCGGATCTATTCCTTTGATGATGTGAAAAAGGAACTCTGGCTGCAGTTTGCGACAAAAGAGGA
>CAMBUC010000025.1 GCA_945871045.1 uncultured bacterium | reverse complement strand
TTCCGCTTCCGTCGCCAGACGATAGCGGGAACTCTCACAAATCGGGCAGGTTTTCACCTCGCCAATTCGGCGAAACAGAAATCCACAGCCCTCACAACAATAAATCATGACTGTTCTCCTCCTTCCCGAATTGTACGAAACCCCATCAGGGCAGCCGGAGGATATATCCATGGTTTGCGAAGTATTCGATTGTAGTGTTCCACCGCCTGTCGATAAATGCTCTCACTTCGCGCCAACACTGCGGCAGCATTGGAATCGTCCCTTGATTTTCGTGCTTTTTCCCGAAAGATGACGAGCTGGGCTTTGGCACTCTCTACAGTGCTTTTCTGCACCATCATGATACGGTGCACATCCCTAAACCAAAGAAACAGGCAGATAGCGGTGCTTAAGATTGCAATCAGAGGTGCGAGCCAGGATGCCATAATGTTCCCCCTTCCCTTTGTACTAATTACACAAAACATACCACATTTCGTGTACTTTTTTGCATCTGCGACATGAAATGTATGCTTTTTCGCCATGAAATGCATAAGGAGAACTGGCGTGTCAAAAGCACCTATGATAGAATCAATTTATCGATAGAAAGCAGCTGTATCCGCTGATTGTACATCTGCCGCTCATACTCATATTGATCATTGTATTAAAAAAACCGGTGGGCATCGCATTAGTCAGCGTCTGTACCGCCTATTTGTGCTGTCAGCTGCCCCGATGGGTGGATTTGACCGTCAGTGCAATCACCCGTTCCCCTCTGGCAGGGGAAATCGGCTATGTGCTTGTGATTCTGCCTTTTTTCTGCTTTTGAGCCGGTATTTTGTACGTCCGGCCTACAGTGCCATGACGGTTTCCACGCCGTCACTTCTGCTTTTTGGCAGTCTGCCTGTGGCTTACTACTTCTTTGACTACGCTACTGTGGTATACTCCGACGCATTGTCTGTGGGAATCCATGCGGTGAATGAGTTTCTTCCCACGGCACTCATCATCTTCTATGTGATTTTTCTCGCTGCCTACTTCAAGCAGATGCAGATCAAGGCGGATGCCGAGCTGCATAGTTCCATGCTGGTGGCCGGGCTGAAGCAGGCGGAGCTGGAAGTGGAGAGCCTTCGAAGTATGGAGATGCATGTGGCGGTCTATCAGCATGATATGCGCCACCATATGACGGCTATCAGTGGCTTTCTTGCCGCCAATCAGCCGGAGCAGGCCCAGGCGTATATTAAGAAGGTTCAGGGTGACGTGGATGCCATCACCCCAAAACATTTCTGCGAGAACGAACTTGTCAATCTGCTTTGTTCCTCTTTTACGAAAAAAGCAGACGCTTCCGGAATCAGGCTGACTGTGGATGCAAAACTGCCGAAGTCACTCCCGCTTCCGGATACGGAACTGTGTTCACTTTTGTCCAACGGTCTGGAGAACGCACTCCACGCCGTGGCCTCTCTTGAGAAGTCCGCGCAATGGGTGGATCTATACTGCGGCATTCGCGTCAACAAGCTCCTCATTGAAATAAAGAATCCGTATTCCGGCCGGATTACCATGCAGGATGGTCTGCCCGTCTCCCCTCAGAAGGGACATGGCTACGGTTGCAGGAGTATCCGCTCCATTGCAGAGCATCATCAGGGGCTTTGCAGCTATGAGACACAGGACGGGGTGTTCACGCTTCGGGTCATACTACCAATCAAGAAATAAGGAAACGACAGCTCAGAACGAGTTGCCGTCTTGTTTATTTATAAGCTGCATACATGTCGGTGGTGTCTGACACCTTTTTTGCTTGATATCTTTTTTTACCTTGATCTTTGTCTTTGCCTGATAGGTATCTTTGCCTTCCTTTAACGCATAGTTATTCATACAGATCGCTTAGGGATAATAGCACCGCGCGCTTGTCTTTTAGCGTATCAAACCAGTCTGTATATCCGCTTAAGGAAAAGAAGATATATTTAGACTCCCTGTATTTTCCGGAGATTGAGCCTGCTCTTCGAAGCAGGGTATCATAAATGCCTTTATCAATCTTTTCATTTTTGAACTTGCACTCACCTACTACCGCGCACTTATCAATTTCTGAAATGGCCACTACATCAATATCTGCAGATTGCTGCACCTTTTTTCCTTCAAAGGCAACTCCATAACTTCGAATTCGCTCCTTTGAGATACCCCGGCTGACCAGCTTCGCCGCATACTGCTTTTCTTCAATCTGCGCCAACGCAGACTGTACGGTTTCCTTCAGTGTTGCCTCGTCCTCCGGGTCATGTACCTTGAATTCCAGAATGATCGCATCATCTTCTTTCGGATTCTTTGGCTCCAGCATCACATCATATCTGCTAAAGCCACTTTCCCTGTTGGAGGTGATTACATATCTGCCCTGCAGATCTACGATCAGTCCCAGTACAAACCCATGGTAAAAGCGCTCCGGCTCCTCTCCGAAAGGTCGGTTCCCCGTGTCAAAATAACTGAAAACCCCCAGCGACACACGATTCATATAGGCATTCATTGCCTTGACATCACCCAGTAACAGTGCCTTGATAAAATCATTGTAGTCCGCTTCTGCCTGCGAGTTGTGGTCTCCACTTTTAGGTTATTCAGATCAAAACATAGACTCCCTGCTGACCCGCGTGATTCCCGTCATAATGGCGCGCTCCAGACAAGGATTGGTCTTAAAGGAAGAGTTAAACATACTTCTGGTAAAGGCAACCAACTCATCCATCTCATGGTTCCATGAACCATGAGCCCGCGGGCAGTCGCCAAATTCTTGCAAGCAATCACTTGGCTCGTTGCCTTCGCGCGAAATCCCTTCAACATACGCTTCCTGCATGGGCGTATCATACTCATCCAGCAGGATAATGACCTTCTTGCCATAATAACGGTACAGATAATCAGAGAGCTGGTATAAAGCAGCGGCCGCATCGGAATTGCTGATCTCTACTGCTAATATCCGGTCAAATTATAATGAATCGTTCAGCAGCGAACTGTTAGAATTTAAATACGGTTACTGTTCACTCGTACCTCGTTCCAGTAACCGGGCTTCCCTGCATTGAAATATGCCTGACGGCATGGCAGGGAAGCATTGGCTCCTTTGTATGTTCTCTCCACGTCCCGCAGCGGTGTGCGTGACGTGGGTGTGAACAGTGACTAAATACAAACTTCTGGGAGCTGCTTCCTGATTTCTCCTTGAAGGTCAGTGTTCCACAGGAGACCGGAGTGCCACCCTCGATGTCCAGATACTTACCGTATCCGTTTCGGATGCATACCGTTCCATCACTATTGTATTCCAAAGCAAGATCAAAGTTTTATCCCGTCTTGTTGCTGCTGGAATAGGTGGCCTTACTTTTGGTCCCGGTGATCATGATCCTCGATTTATACCCTTCATTGAGGGTCAGCTTCTTGGGATTCACCCGCACCGGTGTGACTGCCTGTACGATCTGCGCGGGCACTGCTGTCACGCAAAGCGCAATGGCAAGCAGCAGAGAAGCCAGTATGCGTCCCATTTTCTTTTTGTTTTTCATAAAACTATCGCTCCTTTCCGATCCGTTCTTGTCCATACGCTGTATGCATAGAAGCACTAAAAGCGCCGCATGGCTATAAGCCACGCGACGCTTCCTGTCATTTTTTACGGCCGATCAATAATTAATAGCTTGCCAGTTCGTTCACCAATTCAACCATGGACTGTGCCATAGCCTCAATTGCCTCTAGCTCTGCCAAGATATCCTCTTCGCTATATGCGCTGGGCTTCTTTGCCATCGCATTTCCCAGCTCAACGATCTCTGCGCATGCGGATAAATACTCAACCACGGTTTCATCCTCTAATACGCCGAGTCCCTCAGCCAGGTCATATGCATTGACGTAGAGGAGATTCAGTTCTGCATTGACACGCTTGATCGCATCAGCATATGTGATCTTTGATTTCACTTTGATCTTTGTCTTTGCCTGATAGGTGTTTTTGCCTTCCTTAAGGGTGACAGTGATCGTTGCGCTGCCTGCCTTCTTTGCAGTTACAAGACCTTTCTTGCTTACAGCTGCTACAGAACTCTTGCTAGACTTGTAAGAAATCTTTGCCTTTCCTGCGTTGTAAACATTGAGTGTCCACTTCTCACCCTTCTGCATCGTGTAGGATGATACGATAATCGCATCTTTAGCTGCTGCCTTTGCAGGAACCGGAATGAGCACGGTGGTCAGTACAACTGCCAGTGCCATAACAAACATTGCTACACGTTTCATAAAGCTTGTTTTTCTGTTTTCCATAATACATACTCCTTTTCTTCGTTCTATGCTTTGTATGAACTTTTAAAGTCTCTTTATTATAAACGCTCCCGTTACCGGACGGGCGCGCTTTGTCTGAATCGTACCAAATATGTACTCAATCGACAGTCGCCACTGATCTCGAAAGGTGCTACCTCGCTGTTTGACTCACCTTTTTAATCAATATAACTTGCATTTTTTGTTCTATTTTGTATAATATATATATAAATTTATTTAATTTCAAACACATTATAGTGAGGAGGTGCATAATATGGCACAGGCAACTTTTAGTATTCGTATGGATGAAAATCTTAAAAAACAATTTGATGCCCTCTGTTCTGATTTTGGTATGAATGCAACTACAGCATTCAATATTTTTGCCAAAGCTGTTGTGCGAGAAAGAAAAATCCCCTTCGAGATTTCTTCTCCTTCTGATACCACTTTGGAAGATGCCAAAACTGCATTTTGGGAAATGCGACGCATTGCTGCTGAAAACGGTCTTCAAGACATGACGCTTGACGATATCAATGCAGAAATTGCCGCTGTACGTGCAGGGAAGTAGGTGGTGTAATGAAATCTCTTGTTGTAATCGACACAAATGTGATTGTATCCGCGTTATTATCCAAACATTCAGACGCTTCTACTGTACAGGTTATTAACACATTATTAGACAACAAAATCACACCTATTGTAAACGATGAAATTCTTGCTGAATATAGCAATGTACTTCATCGCAATAAATTTCATTTTCCAGAATCTACCATACAGGCAACACTGCACTTCTTTCAAAAATATGGTATCTATGCAGACCGCCTCACGACAAATGAACTTCTCCCAGATCCAAAGGATCTGGTTTTCTACGAAGTATGTATGGCAAAACGCGAGGAAGATTCCATGCTTGTCACCGGAAATATGAAGCACTTTCCCGCGAAACCATTTATTGTGACACCCAATGAACTTTTGGAAATCATCAGCAAAAATATGTAAAATGTAACGCCGCATGGATCACAAAACCATGCGGCGCTTTGTCTCATATATAATGATCATACTCTAGATCGTTGTGGTCATCTCTCCATCCAGATAGTCGATATCAGCCGAATCGGAGTAAACATAGTTTCCTGCAGCGTCCCACATCTCATACATCAGGATGTACTTGCCGTCGTACAGATTGATCTCTCCAAAGGAGGTATCTGCTGTCACTGTCAGGTCATCTACCGTATACATCTCAAAATCATCGTCTCCGCTGTAGGATGCCAGCTTCCAGATCGTAGTGATCTTATCTCCCTCCTCCAGCAGACGCAGCTCCTTGCCCGCCATACCGGACTCATCCAGACCCTTTGCAGCGCCCAGAATGGACCACTCCTCCGTATGAAAATCGTATGCCACCTGCAGGTTATACTCCTCATCATTTAACAGGATGGGGACAGAATACAGATTGTAATCCTCGTCCGCGCAGGAGAGTTCCATGTAGACCAGATGTCCGTCGATGGCACCCCAGACACCCCGGAAATTGTCAGTGAATACACCGTTTTCCCAATCGGCATTCATGTCGTTATCGGAACCCAGCAGCATCATCTGGTCACTTTCCTCATCCACATAGTATAGAAGAAAATTAATACCGGCCAACGCATCATCCGCATCCGGACCAAGATCCAGAACGGTAACGCCGTCGTCGTTGATGTCCAATGGCTTATTGTCCCAGCCCATATCCGGCAGGCTGACGATCTCCGGCAGTTCCTGAATATTCAGAGAATCCAGATATTCCTCACCGCCCTCTGCCAGTTCACCGGTGAGGCCGTAAGCAAACAGATGCTTAAAAGCCATGCCTGCTCCCACCCCGATGTAACCGTTAAAATCATCGATATCACCATTGTAGGAATAATAACAACTCAGACCGGTAGATTCTGATCGGTACATACCGTTCACCTTGTAAAGCACACATTCCTCCAGCGCATCACTCACACTCTGGGCGGAAGGCAGCATCCAGGAAGTCTGACGGGCAAGATGCCCCAGATCTACCATGTTGGTGTAGCCCTGCTCGCGGGTATTGCCTCCGTAGTTTTCGCTCTGTGCAGCTGCGCGGCCCAGCTCTGCAAAAAATCCGGGATCCTCTGTAGCAGCTACAAATGCTTCCTGACCGAAGGACTCATATGCCTCCAACAGCGGAGTCAACTTTGTCAGATCCGTGAGTGACAAGGTCGTCTGATCCTGTGTACCGACCGCCTCACATCCTTCATAGTAGGTGTCGCAGATCGCTTTTCCAAGTTCCACGCCGTCCATGTTAGGATCATCTGCCAATGCACCCAGCCATCCGCTATAGTACCAGCCGTTGCCCGGCTCCACTTCTTCGGAACCTACCAGATACTTTGCAAAATTCTGGAATACTGCCGCTACATCCACCGTTGCCATCAGACAGGTATCAAAACCTACCAATTCCAGTGTAGGATTCTCTGTATCCGCCGGCCAGACCGCGTCAAAAGCCTCATACATTTCAGCCAGATCCAAAGAATCCAGCCCGTAAAGTTCATCAAAGGCTGCTCCGTTCACGGAACCGCCACCATGATTCCAGAACGTCACCGCTACCTTTTCAGCAGGATAGTTTTCGTTGGCAAATGCTAAGAAATCGTATAATGTCTGCGCATCTCCCATACTGGCAGACTCCTGCTCTTCCAACAGTTCCAGTCCTTCACTGCTATACAGCCAACGCTGAAGTTTGTCCGGATCCATATACTCGTTCTGCCATACAGAGGAACCTCCGGTCTGAATAACTACCTTGACATTTTCGGGAAGTTCCACCTCCAGCATCTCACTCAGATCGATGGTAGCAAAACCGCCGTTGCTCTCCAGATCACTGCCGCAGAGATACCAGTACACTGCCCAGCTGCCGTCCTTTGGTTGATTGGATGTCATCGATTTGTCGGTATCAAAAGACACGTCACTCGTTGCGGTCAGCTGCCCCGATTCATCCGATACATCCTCTCCGCCACAGGCGATAAGAGACAGGCACATCGCCATAGTCGCCATCAAAGATATGATTTTTCTCATTTGATTCTCCTCCTTTTTCATTTCTAAATATCTTACCTGCATACACCATAACCAAATCATGCAAAAAAATGTGATTCTTTTCCTAAATCGCACGAAAAATGTCTCGAATCGACAGATCCTCAAACATCCCAACATTTAGCAACTGGAAATTTTCGGCCGGATATGCGATAATAGCCGTATCATTTATACAAGCGGCAAAGGAAGCATGTTATGAGAATAGCGATCTGCGATGACCAGAAAAACGAACGACAAAAAGTGATCGAAGCCTTAGGCTCGGTTCTTACCAATTTTTCAACCGATGAATTTGATAACGGAAATGCGCTTTTAGAAAGCCACGGGAAACACCCCTTTGACCTGATCATTCTGGATATCCTGATGCCGGACATGAATGGTATGGATACGGCCATTTCTTTGCGCAAAAGTGACACGAAAACCCCCATTATCTTTCTGTCTACCAGTGAGGAATTCGGTGTGCAAAGTTACCGTGTTCTCGCTTTTGATTATTTGTTAAAACCCATTGACAGAGAACAACTCAAAGGCTGTATGAAACGTCTGATCTCCCAGACCGAAAAAAAGAAGCAGTCCATCACCATTACCTATGAAGGCACGCAAATTGATATCCTTTTGTCAAATATCCAGTGTCTAGAAAGCAACCTGAGAAAAGTCATTTTCACCTTATCTGAAAATAAAGAAATAGAAATTGTCGGCAAACTTACGGATTTTGAGCCCCTTTTACTGGAACATGGGTTCTGCCGCTGTCACAAAAGTTATTTGGTCAATATCGAACATATTCGCAGCATTGAAAATGATCTGTTCTGCCTGACCGGCGGAAAAACAGTAAAGATTTCCAGAACATATCTGCAGAGTGCAAAGAAAGCGTATTTTGAGTACATTTTTCAAACAGAAATGTAACTATTGTTTTACATTTTTACAGTTTTGTCGTTTTTCTACGAATTATGTCGTTTTTCTTGAATGAAGCAAAAAAATGGATTAAAATATCTGCGCGCAAATCTTGATTTGTTCTTATTTGCATATTTTTAAGGCAATAAGGTCATACACATATAACAGTTCAAAATCAGGGAAAAGGAGGAAAACCGACATGATAAAAATAGCATTCTGCGATGATGACCGCGATGTGCTCAATGATCTTCATCGGCTTCTTGCCCTTTACCGCGCAGAAAAAAATATGGAGATCGATGATTCGTCGTTTCGCAGTCCTTTGGATCTGATCGCAGAGATCGAACGGGGATCCCGATATGATATTCTGTTTTTAGATGTCTTGATGCCCGGAGAAAACGGAATCGATGCAGCCACAGAGATCCGTAATTATGACAAAAATGCGAAGATCATCTTCCTAACCTCCTCGTCCGAATTTGCCGTACAGTCATACACGGTAAATGCCTTTTATTACCAACTCAAACCCTTGTATACAGAGAACTTTTACCGTTTGATGGATTCCGTTCTCTCCCTATGCAAAAAAGAGCAGGCAAGCAGTTTAGTCCTGCATAGTAAAAACGGTATCACACGGATCAAACCGGCACAGTTGGAATACTGCGAGGTGATCCATCGGACGCTGTTCATTCATCTGGTCAGCGGAAAAGTGCTGGAATGTACCGGCAGTCTTGATGAACTGAGTAAACAGCTCATCTCCTATGGAAGTTTCCTTAGACCCCACCGCTCCTATCTGGTGAATCTGGAATACATACAAAATCTCTCTTACCGTGCCATTACCATGTCATGTCTGGCAGAGATTCCGATCCCCCGTGGAAAATACAATGAGATTAAAAATGCTTTCTTAGAATACGCTTTTTTAACGGACAGGTGATCACATGAGTTTTTGGATTTCTCTTTTAAACAATGTTTCGGTAAGCTTCTTCGGAGGCATATTGTCCGCATCTTTTTGCGATGCGCTGGACACTCGAAAAAAACGCTGTATCTTCGTATGCTGTATGCTACTTTTTCCCTTACTTCAGGGTCTGGTATATTTTCGTTGGGGTGCTGAATTTATGCGGGAGGTCTATCCTCTCGTTGTTCATTTTCCCCTTCTTCTGCTTCTCTACGCCCTGACAGGCAGATTCCTGTGGCCTTTTTTTTCTATTCTTACCGCCTATCTGTGCTGTCAGCTGAGACGATGGATCGCTCTTTTTGCAGTCGCAATATTATCCGGTGGGCAGCCGATGCAGGATTTTTTCGAACTGCTTCTCACGTTGCCATTGCTGCTCTTTTTGCTGCACAATGCTTCGCCTCTCGTACGGCAGTTATCCGGTTATCCGGCAAAGACCCAGTGTCAGTTTGGTTCGATTCCGCTGGTTTATTACGTTTTTGATTATATTACTGCCGTATACACGGATCTCCTTGCCAGCGGTGACCCGGTGGTAGTGGAATTTATGCCTTTTGTATGCTGTGCTGCATATCTGGTGTTTTTACTGTATCATTCTGTGAAAGAACGCACCCAAAATCAACTGAAGCAGGCACAAAAAACGCTAGGCATCCAATTGACACAGGCTGTCCGGGAAATTGATGCCCTGCGGGAGTCCCAGATGCTTGCCAGCCAGTATCGCCATGACATGCGCCACCATCTGCAATATGTATCCGCCTGCATCGAAAACGGGCAGGAAGATCAGGCACAAGCCTATATCAGCGGAATCTGTAAGGAAATCGAAGCCCAAAAAGTAGAACGCTATTGCGAAAATGAGGCTGCGAATCTGATCCTCTCTTCCTTCGCCGGACGTGCGAAAAAAGAAGGTATTCAGATGAAGGTAAAAGGAACGCTCCCTGCATTTATCATGGTAGCAGACAGTGATCTGTGTGTTCTTCTGTCAAATGCACTCGAAAATGCTCTTCATGCCTGTCAATCTCTTTCTACAGCAAGAGAGACATGCGTGATCGATGTGCAATTTCATATCAGGGACGGACGTCTTTTTCTACAGGTAGAAAATCCCTGCAGGGATGACATTCCATTTGAAAACGGAATACCGGTATCCCATGAACCGGGACACGGCATCGGCGTGCAGAGCATCTGTGCGATTGTGGAACGCTACGGCGGTATGTGTACATTTCTGGTTCAAAACCGTCATTTTATCCTGCGCCTCTCACTTTAACATGAACGCACCCGGCGCTGACTGTTTCTCCCCATGAAGATAAAAACTGTCGATTTAGTACATATTCGGTTCGATTCGTGCAAAACGCTCCCGTTTGATGACGGGAGCGTTTACAATATGTGCAGGTCAAACGACTAAATAATAGACTGGAGGAATGATGAAATGAAAAGAATTACATCACTTTTATTGGCTCTGATCATGTGTTTATCCTTAGTTGCCTGCGGCGCTCCGGATAGACAGCCTGCCATGGATGCTTTTAACAAGACCAGCGCGGCTTTCAATGAGATCGGTGCCGTGATTAACGCGGATCCGGGCGCATATGATCAGGAAGTCATTGATACCATGGTGGAGATGGCAAACTTACTGAACCAGTATAAGGAGATATTGGAAGGCGATAATGATCTGAGCGAAGAAGATCTCGATAACATGATCGCATGGTTCGGGACTGTTGATGAGTGGATCGCTGATGTCAACGCAGAACTAGGTAATTAATTTGTTCCCTGTCAGCGCAATCGCTGTTTCTGAAAAACTGAGGCAGATGCGGTTTTCCGCATCCGCCTTTTTGCATACAAAGAAAGGTATGTTACATATGATCATCGTTTTCCTTATAATTGTAATTTTTGTCTTATGGTGTATTTCCGTCCGCCGGCGTCTGGCGGCGTTGAACGAGAACATTGATCATGCCATGAGCCGGATTGGTGTCCAACTCTCCTCGCTCTTTGACGTGCTAACCGCACTGGTGGATCTCTTACAGGGGTATGACGTACAAGAATCCCAGACCTTGACGGAAAACATCAAGGCCTGTCGCAGCCTCATGACTGCCACTGCTACTTCGGATGATGTCCGAAAACAAGAATGTGCGATCTTTGGGGCGCTCAGCCGCATCTCTAAGGCTGCATCCCTCTATCCGGAGTTAAAAGAAAATGAAAAATACGTCAAGTGTATGAACGCCATAGACAATTACGAAAAAATGATACATACCAGCCGACTGATCTACAACGATCACGTGACCCGGTTTAACCGCGAACTTCGACTGTTCCCCACAGCACTGCTTGGCGGTATTTTGGGCTTTCACGAAAGAGATTATCTGGAAGTTGCAGAAGAAGCAGAGATTTAAAAACTAAGAGAAGATTTTAGGTAGTTATATATTTTTCATTTTTAAAGGAGGTAATCATGGGATTATTAACAAAAAAAGACCCTTGCGCTATTTGCGGAGGAAAAGTAAAGGCTATTTTTCCCTGGAAGATTGACGGACAACTTGTCTGCAACGACTGTCATGGAGTAACGGATCTTCCCGACGGTGTTGAAAACCGGATGACTGTTGAAGATTTTCGTGAATATATGGCGTTTCGTGAAGAAAATGCTAGGCGGAAGGCACAATTCGAGGTTTCGAAGAAGATTGATTTCGGCTGGCTCGACACCAAATTTATGTTTGATTTTAACAATCATTTCCTCTGTATGGATAAAAATCTGGATAAGACGATTTTTGAAGGCAAAAATATACGTTCTTTTACCATAAAGGAAGATGAATCTCTTTTGTTTGAAGGTGACGCAAACGGATTATGTCATTATGTCAGCACAGTACCGGAAAGAGCCAGAGCGCTTGCTCCTCAGATCGATCATTATCGGTTACAATTAGAGTTGGAGCGCGAACGTGAACGTTTGCGCCGCGAACACAATGATAACAGTTATCACCCCGGTATCTTTTTTGACATTCAGGAACCTTTTAAGCAGTTTGTGATCGAAATTCAGTTTGACCATCCTTACTGGAATCTCTATCAGGCAGATATGGGAGGTCCCACCTTTGACAACTCGAACCCCTATGTGGATGATTATATCTACAGTTATGAAGAAAGAGCAAAGACTATGGAGGAACTGGCAACTGCACTTATGAATATTGCTTTCCCCAATGCGCCCAAAAAGGTAGTGAATGGGTTTGGCGATAGCAGCACGCCATCTGCATCCAACCCGGCTGCGCCGGTAGATGCTGTGACAGAGATCCAGCGCTACAAGGCCCTGATGGATCAAGGGATCCTTACGGAAGAAGAATTTAACGCCAAGAAACAACAGTTACTCGGTTTATAGTTAGAAAAAAAGGACTTCTGCAATAAGCAGAAGTCCTTTTTCACTTCATCTTACTCCTGAACGTAAGGCATCAATGCTACGTGACGTGCTCTCTTAATAGCAACGGTCAGTGCACGCTGATGCTTTGCACAGTTTCCGGTAATTCTTCTGGGAAGAATCTTACCTCTCTCAGAGATGTATCTCTTTAACTTGTTTGTATCCTTGTAATCAATTACATTATCTTTTCCACAGAATACACATACTTTTTTTCTTCTGTGCATCGGGCGTCTCTTTGCGGGAGCGCCGTCTCTGTCACTCTTATTATAAGGCATAACTCTCTACCTCCTATTTTTATGTTAGTTAAACGGTAATTCTTCATCAATACCATCAGGGATATTCATGAAGCCGTCCCCTGCATCGCTGGGAGACGGTCTGTCAGCAGGAACAAATCCACCGCCATTATTCTGGCTGGCATTTTTGCTCTCAGCAAACTCCTGATCTTCAACAACGACATCCGTTGTGTAAACACGCTGTCCGTCCTTATTAGTGTATGAGCCTGTCTGGATTCTGCCCGTCACAACTACCTTCATTCCCTTACGGAAATACTTTTCTGCAAACTCTCCGGAACGGCCAAATGCTACGCACTGAATAAAATCAGCGGTGGGCTCTCCGTTCTGATTATTGCGGCTGACGCGACGGTCTACTGCTAACGTATATCTTGCAACTGCCATTGCATTTTCACCCTGAGAATAACGTACCTCAGGATCACGGGTCAAACGACCCATCAAAATAACCTTATTCATTCGGTTCTCCTATTCTATTTCTCGTCAGTTCTAACACACAAGAAACGAAGAACGTTGTCCATGATACGGACGCTGCTTTCAATTTCTGCCGGAGCAGAAGTCTCTGCATCAAAGTGAATGAAGTAATAGAAGCCTTCGCTCATCTTCTGGATGTCATAAGCTAACTTCTTCTTGCCCCAATCCTCAACATCAGTAATCGTTCCGCCTGCGCGAGTGATGTACTCTTTCGCCTTCTCTACAGTAGCGGTTCTGACTTCGTCTTCGATCTTGGCATTCACAATGAGTGCTAATTCATAATTATGCATCGTTTTTACCTCCTTTTGGTCTCTGGCCCACTATTTTCACGAATTCATAAGTGAGCAAGGAAACATAGTTCACGAATAGGTATTTTAGCATGTTTCTCACGATTATGCAAGTGTTTTCTTATAATTCTGACAAATCTTTTT